>CAZFSQ010000276.1:0-3899 GCA_964521975.1 uncultured Oligoflexales bacterium
ATATTTTTTTCCTTTATCCTCAGGGATAAGAATTTCTTGAGGATAATTTCTAAGATATTTGTATCTGTAATCGGCAAAAGCGGTTTGGGGAGTGTTTCCGTAAGAGGTCTTAATCTTGTGCCAAAACCAGCAGCTAATATCAAAACTTTAATGTCATCTAAATTCATTCACTGTATTTTTCACTGATTCGTGAAGGAACTATTTTCGATAAAAAATGATAATCCGAATGATAAATAATTTTGGGCGTGAGAGTCATAAGAGCGGGTTTTACATATTTTAAATAATCTCTTTTTCCTTTTTTCAAAGTTAAATAACCAAAAGATCCCATCGCTTTTAATTGCCTTTGTAGCAATACGAGTGGCCAATCTTTTTTGATTTGATTTAAAAGCTCAAGAGGCATTTTTTCTTTTTCAAAATAATAAAATGATTTAAGTAAAAGCTTATGCCTCATTTCTTGACTCAACGGAACATAGGAATCAAAAATAAGAGAGACGAGATCATAGGCTGAACTACCCAATCTAGCATCTTGAAAATCAATGACTTTAATCTCATTATTTTGAATCATTAAATTTCTCGAATGAAAATCTCGGTGAACAAAATATTGTGACCTTTTTGCTAAAACTTTAGCAAGTTTTTCAACTTCTGTTTGAAAGTGATTTTTCTCTTCCGGGGAAAAATACCATCCAATAACAGGTTCTAAAAATTCACTGGCAAAAAAATTCAGCTCCCAAATATATTTTTCTTCATCAAAACCCCTTTGACACCAAACAGGAATTTCCCCCGACTGCGGCTTGGCTATTTGCAAAAACTGCAAAATAATTTGAAATGCTTTTTCATATTCATTCACTACTTCTTCCCACTGATGCTGAGAAATAAGATCATGAATTTTTCCCTCAAGCATTTCATCACCATAGTCCTCAATAATAATGGCAGCATATTGAGGAAGTGTTTTAATTACTTTCGGAACATGCACACTTTTTTCTCTTAAAATTTTTGCTACTTCAATCCAATCGTATCCATTTTTTAAAAGAGCCTCGGCATCACGCCCAGAGAGCTGCATCAGGACCAAGGGATGAGATAGCTCTTTAGATAAAATGCGATAATAAGAGCGGTCTGAACCATCTCCAGCAAGCCATTCCATTGTGAGAGTTTGGATATTTAATCCCTCAGAAATTGCCGAAATGGGGGGCGGAAGTAGGCGATTTGATTTTTGCACATCCATATCCTCATCAATTTCAGTTTTAATTTGCGGATAAGCCATTTATTTCTCTTAAATAATGATGAATTCTATTTCACGACCCAATTCGAGGGTCAGTTTTTTTTCACTCACTTGATATATTTCGCCATCAAGAGTGAAAAGTGGATCTCCCTCACTTCTAATCAACATTTTATCCAGGTTACATGTATAAATTTTATCATGTTTTTTTTCAAAGTCATAAAAAATAATCATCGGCAATTTGCGAGCAAACTCTTCTGCACTCATTTGAAATTCATGACACGTAAAAAATGATGCGGGAGTTTTATTCTCAAGTTGCGGAAAAAACCTTATCCCAAGCGGCATTCTTGGAATTGTAGAACAGAGGATAGATACTCCGAAGAATTCTCTTTCTTTCGGTGAAATAAAATTCTCCACCTGATAATGGAATGTTTTCATAATTTCTTTAAAGAATTTTTTATCTCGTGAAACTAATGATCCATAGAGTTTTAAAATCAATAGGACTGATCCAAGGGGACCTGTTTTATTTTTATAAAACTCACTTAAAAAACTTCCTACAAGACCATTGCCAAATAAAAATCCGTGTAACTCACCTAATTTAAGAGTTTTGAATTTTTTAATTTGAAATGCTTGGCCACTACTTAAATAATGGATCAAACGAAAAAGAACATTTTCAGGTGTCCCGTAAATTCCCAAATTAGAAGCCAATACATTCATCGTCCCGCCACGAAGAATCGCAATTTTGGGTAACGGATTTTCTGTCCCATACTCACGAATAAATGCCGATATCGTTTGACTGATCGTGCCATCACCACCACTAATGGCTAATATAGAAATATTCGCTCGTTTAAATTCTTTGGCCACTAAAGAAAGATCATCAATCGACTGCGTCACTTCCATCCGCCCTGATTTGCCTAACAAAAAGCTAAGAAGCTTTACTCGCGACGGGTCTTGGCGATTAAGCTTAGAATGAGGATTTGTGATGATACCAATTTCGGTCAAAGAAAACAAACTCCGCTTTGGTTTGGTCTGTAAAAGTGTAAAACCTTATTTACATTTTTACAGATCAAAAATATAATACCTATATGCCGCATTTACGACACAGACATCTTTCATCCAATATTAAAAAGGGATTAAAGTACAGCCCCCTTATTGCTTTGCTTGGCCAACGTCAAGTTGGCAAAACAACCTTGAGTACACATTTTTCAAAATCTTATTATAGTCTTGATCTCAGAGCCACACTAGAATTAATTCAAAAAGATCCCATGGGTTTTCTTGAGTCGATTAAAGAACATCCCACTGTTATAGATGAAAGCCAATTCTTACCAGAACTTTTTCCCGCTCTTAAAGAGCAGGTTCGTCGTCATCAAAAACCAGGTCAATTTATACTCACTGGATCGGTGCGTTTTTCGAGTCGAAAAAAAATCTTAGAATCTTTAACGGGACGCATCATCTATTACGAACTTCTTCCGATGGATCTCTCAGAAATTGAGCATGAAAAGCTTCCTGATACCCTTTTGCGATTAAGTAAATCTTTTAATCATTGGCAACCCCCTCAATGTCCGCCTCATCCAATCAGAATAATTGATCAGTATTTGAAACGTGGCGGATTACCAGGCTTCTTTGCTATTCGAGAAATATCTTATTTTAATCAAAAGATGGCCACCCAAATAGAAACCATCTTAGAAAGAGATTTAAGATTATTAATTGACATCAAGTTACCCTTTCAATCATTAAAAAACTTGCTGACTTATTTATCCATGCATCAAAGTGAACCCCTAGACTTGACAGCGGTTTCACGAGCTACGCGAATTTCTCGACCAACTTTATCCAAACTGATTCAAGCTTTCACCTCATTATTTTTAATCCGAACAATCCCCTGTGAAGGGAGTGCAAAAAAATCAAGCTTCATGATGGAGGATCAGGGGGAGGCAACGTATTTGATCGGCCACCGTACTGATCCACTCTATGATTTAACAAGATTTTTATACGCTAATTTACGTTGTCAAGTTCACTATCGCCCCGAACTTAATGCGGAGTTTTTTCAGTTTCGTACTCGCTCTGGTGTTTTTGTTCCACTTTGCTTTCGTTTAGAAGAAGGTGTGTTGGGGATTATACCTATCTTAGAAGATTATCCAAACCCACTCGCAATAGGGAGCGGACAAAGTTTTTTGAAAAATTACCCTCGCGGTAAAATTATTTATGCAACGCAAGGAAAAAATTTTGCGAAACTTTCACCAAGATCCTGCATTGTGCCCGCTACGTCTTTAATTGGCATCTAAACTTTAATTGATTTGTCTTGTAAATTTCCATTCTTCTCGAACTGATTGGAAGGCTATTTCATTAATTCGTGTTTCTCTTTTTTCATAAAATTTTTTCTTTAGTGTTTCAGATAATTCACCGATTAATTCCATTTCATACTCAAGCCAAATACCATATTTTTCAAACCCTCACTTTCGCATTGTAAAAGTTAAATTCAAGATATCTCTTGCTCTTGCCCGCCCTCGATTAAAAACAAAATTAGCATGTTTAGGATTAACGATTGCATCTCCTTCAAATAATTCTTTGGCTCCTGCTTTTTCTAAAATAAATCCACTGGACACGCCGACACAGTAATCATTTTTAAAAACACAGCCACATGATGGAAAATCAAAATGCCCTTGAGAAATTCGATCCCGCTCAT
>CAZFSQ010000277.1:0-3892 GCA_964521975.1 uncultured Oligoflexales bacterium
ACAACAGACACAGCAGCGTCACTCAGAGCCAGAGAAATCAACGCAGAAATTATTCTTAAAGCAACGAAAGTTGATGGTATCTTTGATAGTGACCCGATGAAAAATCCCGATGCAAAAAAATTAACGGAAGTAACTTATCTTGATTTAATCTCAAAAAAATTAGGTATCATGGATGCTACGGCAGCGACTTTGAGTATGGAAGCTAAACTTCCTATCAAGGTTTTTAAAATGGATGGTAACGGTTGTCTTTTGAAAGCCCTTGAAGATGATAGCGTAGGGACTACAGTTAAATAGTTTAATAGGAGATAGCGAAAAATGAGTCAGCACCCTTTAATTAAAAATTGTGAATCAGATATGGATAAAGCTATTAAAGCTTTAGAAGGAAATTTGGCTAAAGTCAGAACAGGTCGAGCCTCGATCAATATGCTTGATGGGGTCAAAGTTGATTACTACGGAAACATGACTCTGCTTAACCAAGTTGCTACGTTATCTACTCCCGATGCTAAAACTATTTTGATAAGTCCCTATGAAAAACAAATGATTCAGGGAATTGAAAAATCAATTATGGCTTCTAACATGGGTCTTCAACCGATGAATGATGGTAATGTGGTAAGAATTCCCATTCCACCTCTTACAGAAGAAAGAAGAAAAGATTTAGCAAAACAGATAAAAAAGATGTCCGAAGACACAAAGGTTTCTATTCGCCAAGTTCGCCAAGACTTCAATAATAAAATTAAGAACCTCGAAAAAAATAAAGAGGTTTCTCAGGATGAGAGTAAAAAAATGCAGGGCGATACTCAGAAAATTACAGATAAGTTTATTGCTATGGCTGATGAAAAAGCTAGTAAGAAAGAAAAAGAAGTTTTAAGTATTTAGGTTCTTTAAGTAAAGAAAAAATATTGTTAATTATTTAATCATTATCCTCTTTTATATTCTTTTGCATTTCCCTGCCCACTAAAGACATTCTTAACATTACCGATAGATAACCTCATGAAAGATTTTTTTTAGTAGAGTGAGGTTATTCGTGGAAGAAATTATCAGTGGACGATTAAAAATTTTAAAACATTCTGAAAAAGGAAATGTTGTTTTAGAATTTTTAGGAGATGTGGATGAACATTTTTCGCACGAAAATATTCCAAGCATTCAAGCTCAGAAAATTATTTTTAAATTAAAAGAAATAAAAAATTTTAATTCGGTGGGCATTCGAGAATGGATTTACATGCTCGATAATTTATCTAAGAATAATACTCCTCTCGAATTTATGGAGTGTTCGATCAGTATGATTGATCAAATCAATATGGTTCCTGATTGTCTTGGTAATGGGAATATTATTTCATTCTATGCACCGTACTACTGTTCGTGTGAAAAGAGTGGAGAAAAAAATTGTTTAATTGTGACGGCAGATTATTTAGGAGTTCTTCTGAAGAAAAAAGCTCCCGATTTTAAATGTGAGCATTGTCAGAATAATTTGGAGTTCGATGCTTTGGAAGAAAGCTATTTTTTGTTCATGAACCGATTGTCAAAAGTTGCATGATAACAAGATAAGAGAAGGAGAGAGATTGTGAGTGACGAAAATCAAAAACCTGGAGGTTCCGCAGAAGAGTTATCCGATGAAGAAGCTTTGCGTTTACTCCGTGGAGATGATTCTGCTACGGCGATGGATACAGAAGCAGCTTCAGAACAAAACGTATCGCAAGGATCAATGTCTGATGATGAAGCTCGAAGATTATTAGCTGAGATGGATAATCCATCGGCAGCTAAAAAAGAAGAACCTAAATCGTCGATGAGTGATGATGAAGCAAAAATGCTACTTGCTGATATGGATGCTCCTAGTACTAAAAAAGATGAACCTATTGTCGCGGCAGCATCAGCACCTACAGAAATTCATGAAGAGAAACATGAAGCCTCACAAGCAGAAGATGCTGCGGAAGCGGTAGAAGAAATACCTGAATTTGGTAGTAGCGAATTTCAAAATGATCCAGACATGATGAAAGATTTTTCAAATTCCACGGGTGAATTGATGGAGCAGTTAGATGCAAAAATTTTAGAGCTAGAACAAAACCCACAAGATAAAGAAACAATCGAAGCTATTTTTAGAGCAGCTCACACTCTCAAAGGTGCGGCAGGAATGTTTGGTTTTAAGGCTATCGAACGTGTCATGCATCGTATGGAAAATATGTTTGATAATATTAGAAAAGGAAAATTAATTCCCAATTCCGATTCTGTTGATGTTGTTTTTCAAGGGCTCGATCTTTTAAAAACACTACTTGAGGCAGCAAAATCAGGAAAACCATCAGGAGCAAAAACAGCCCAAATTGTTCAGGCACTTGAGTTAGCTTCCAAAGGAAAGAAAACAAATTTAAGTCGTAATTCTAGTAGTGCTCCGAGCAAACCGAAAAAAGATGCTGAGGGTGGTCAGGAAGCAGGAGGGGCTACTTCGGGTGGAGGAGGAAAACCTGCTGCGAAGAAAGAAGGTTCGGCTTCTATTCGTGTGGATCTTGATAAACTTGATGAGTTAGTCAATCTCGTCGGTGAATTAGTTATTGATCGAACTCGTTTTTCGAGTATTGATGAAGAATTGCGAGAGAGGTTCCCACAATCATCTCTTGTATCCAACTTAACGGAAACAACACAGCTCTTTGGGCGTCACATGAATGATGTGCAAGACATCATTATGAAAGTGAGAATGGTTCCGATTGGAAATGCGTTTAATAAGTTTCCAAGAATTATTCGTGATCTCGCTCGTCAATTAGAAAAAGAAATGGAGTTGCAAATCGAAGGAGAGACGACAGAGCTTGATAAAACGATTGTTGAACAAATTGCTGATCCTCTAGTGCATCTCATAAGAAATGCTTGTGATCATGGTGTTGAAACTCCTGATGTGAGAGAGGCAGCTGGAAAATCACGAGCAGGTACAATTATTTTATCCGCTCGCCAAGAGGGAAATCATATTCTTATTATGATTGAAGATGATGGTAAAGGAATGGATGTGGAGGTCATCCGAAAGAAAGGAATTGAGAAAGGTTTAATTAAAGAGAGTGATACATTAACAGATAAAGATATTTTTAATTTGATTTTTGAAGCAGGATTTTCCACAGCACAAAAAGTTACAACTGTCTCTGGTCGTGGTGTTGGTATGGATGTGGTGCGGAAACAAATTTCTAAATTAAAAGGAATTGTCGATATTGATTCTAAGAAAGGGCGTGGCAGTAAAATTACGATTCAGTTACCTCTTACTCTAGCCATTGTTCAATCACTCTTAGTACAGAGTCACGCAGATAGATTCGCGATTCCGTTAAGCTCTGTCGTGGAGTCGATTCGTATCGAACCTAAAGATATTCAAAAAATAGGTGAAGCGGAAATTATTAAATTAAGGAATCAGGTTTTACCCCTCATCCATCTTCATGAGGTATTGAAATTAGATAAAAGAAAAAGTGACTTTTGGTACGACGTTGATTTAATCAATAAAAATTTAGAGGAGCACAACAGAAACCAAAAAAGGCGTGAGAGATATTTTGTGGTGGTCGTCGGTTCTGTAGAAAAAAGATTTGGCATTGTTGTTGATCAATTGCTCAATCAGCAAGAAATGGTTATTAAATCAATGGGGCCGATAATGGCAGGGACGCCATGTACAGCGGGTGGTGCGGTGATGGGTAATGGGCGTGTAGTTTTGGTTTTGGATATTGCAGAAATTTATTCTCAGCATCGTAGATCGAACATCAATCATCAACCTGCGGCAGCTTAAAAAAAAGGAAAGGAAAAAAGTTTATGAGTTCATCACCCTTTTTAACCGTCAAAGAAAATAACACAAGCAGTAGTATCGTTGCGGCAAAAGAATTTACGGATGAAAAACCAGATGATGCACTCGAATAAAGAACACAGGTTATTGGTT
>CAZFSQ010000278.1:0-3882 GCA_964521975.1 uncultured Oligoflexales bacterium
AGCTGACGTAAAAGTTTATCCTGCTCATCGCGAAGATCGTTGGCCATATTTTTTCCACCGACTTCACTCTCACGAATTCTCAAATTTAGGTTGGCGATATTTTCTACCAATCCAGAAACAATGTTACACTCACTCAAAATGTTTTCATTCATATCGGTTTGTGTGCGTTGTAAACTTTCATCCACTCGACGGAAAGATGCCGATAAATTTTTTCCTGTTTCAACAACATTGCTTCTTACCGTTAACTCTTCAGGAAAATGACTTAAATCTTGTAGAGCCGAAAAAAAATTCGCCATCTCATCTGACACATTAGCTTGTAGTTGTGTGCTAAAAATATCTTCGATAGAATTCATTCCTTCAACATAAGATGAATCGTGACCCGACTGTTGATTTGCTCGAATCAATTGACCTTCAACATATTCATCATGAGCACGAGTAATTCCTCTAACATAAGCCCCACTCCCAATCAACACTCCATGCGTTAAATTGGGATCACGCGGATTAACATCAACTCTTTGTCTGGAATAACCCTCAACTTGAGCATTGGCAATATTGTGAGATGTCGTATCCACCCCTTGACGGGAAACGAACAAGCCGTCTGCGGCAATACCTAATGTATGTTGAACTCCCCCTGACATGTTCCTCCCTAGGCTTTGACAGCAAGTAGCGACTTTGTATTTTGCTTCTTAGAAATTCCCTTGGCTGTATACTGTGACTCAGATTCTTCCAAAACTTTTTGCCAAAAATTCATACTCTCATGCACATAATCCATCATACGGGTAACTACCAGACGATGAATTTCGAGAGTGGGTTGTAATGTTTTTTGTGCAATAAAAATTTTGCTCGCCGCGTCATCTAAATTTTGAAAATTTTTATCAAAATTCTTTCGTAAACTGATTTTTTTTAAAGCCTCTAGCATTTGCGAAAGAGTTTTAATGCGGATTGTTTTTTCTGAAAAAACATTTTGCTCTAGCTGATAAATTCTTTCCGAGATTTTCTTTAATCCCGTGACATTTAACTCAATACGATCGCCTATAACTTGTTTTTCGTGGGTACATTTTTCCACAACATTCATGTCATACTTACGAATGGCATCATGCTCCTCATCAAGAAGGGTCTTTAATTTTTCATAATCTAAATTTAATTCATGGAGGTGGGCTTGAATTTCTTCTGTAATTCTCTCTACCTGATTTTGAAGTTGTTCGTCCGTGAACATCTCGAATCACCTTTCATTTTTTAAAATAATTTTATCGTTCCTTAGCGGTAGCCAGTCTCTCTAAAATTGCTTCACGCAATAAACCATCCGCGACTTTTCCGCTATCTACTTGATAATTACCACTTTGAATTTTTGCCTTCAATTCTGCCACACGATCTTGGCGAACATCCGAAGTATTTTGTGCGATCTCTTTTGCTTTTTTCATTGCCTCAAGGCGAGACTTTGCTTCGGGAGATACTGAAATATCTACATTGGCGGATGCAGGATCAATCGTAAAAGTTTCTTTACTCTCGACACCCAACGCCCCATCTGTTTTTTTCGATTTTTTGGTGTTCTGCGTTTCTGAAAATAAATTCTTATCGGGTTGAATAACTGTTTGATTGCGAACTGGTTTGGTTTCCATAGCTTTTATGTCCTCCCATACACTATCACCTTTATTGTCATACTTTTAATTACAAATAGCAATGGAACGTCAAAAGATTGTCACAAAGGGTGTATATACTTTGAAGCACACCCCTCTATATTAAACCAAAATATGATTTTGTTTATGATCTAAATTTTTAACCACAGAATTTTTTACTTTCTTATTCTCTAGCCACTCATAGGTCTCAAGGGGTGAGAGAGTAAATTTTTGTGTCTCACTTTTCACGCGATCCAGATAGATCCCACAACAAGTCTTGCATGATAATCTAGGTGGTGTTTTTCCATCATACTCTTTATGAAACATACATACTAACATTCCCATAACAGCTCCCTTCGGTTCACAGTTCATTTTTTACTTCCATACCCTTAGAGAAGCGAAAATGATGCCATTAAGCCGAACGAGAGGGCTTACTTTTAAGCTTGTTATTACCAGATGTTGAGCTTTTCTGCGTTATTTGACCTAGTGCTAGCTTGTATAGTTTTTGTAAAAGTGTCGAATAATTGGACACTAATCCATTAAAAATCTGATGCGTAAATGTTAATGACCTCATGTCGCTAGTAACCCTATACGTTAGATTAGCTTTATTTTTGTCTTCACTAAAAAAAGAGACCCAATCAAAAACATCTCCAGAGATAAGAGATTTTTTATCCCCAACTTCAACCTGCCCTTCTAAAATAATGTATAAGACAGATGGTTCTTCTTTTCCTATGTCTATTTTTGTGTTCTTAGGGAGAAACGTTAAAGCCCCCAATTGCCATAAAAGTAAAATTTCTTCGTCCACTAAATTTTTACAAAACTTTGATGCTTTAAATAAATCTATAAATCGTGCATAAGCGTCTTGGCTCATTTGAGATAATGGAACAGAAGCAGCAACCGGCTCATTCAATATGGCTTCCATATTTTGTTTCTTCCCACGATGAGCCATAATATCCACAACATGAATTTTATCTTGATTCACTTTTAAATAATCTTTGATTTTACTATCGGGAAATAATTCCACAACAATTCGTCCCATATTGTCGATGTCTTCACGGGTGGGGTGAAATGATTTTTCTTGTTCTGGGTCCAAAATAATTTTTTCATAAATTGCTGCCGCTTGTTCCAGATAACCATTCTGCCCGTACACGCGAGCTGCTTTCACCATATTACCTGCACGAGTATATGCTTGCACTGCATGGTGATGCTCTAAGATGCTCTCATAAATTCTTCCAGCTTTTTCAAATAACTTTGCTTCTTCTGCGGCACGAGCAGCTTCCAGCGGCATCTTTGCTTTTTCAAAACACTCGATCGCTTCTTTCCAATACGCATTTCGCGAGTAAATAATTCCTGCTCGATGAAATCGCCCTTTAGCACATAATAAATTCCCTGCCTCACGAATTTCTCCCATCGACTCAAGAAGAGTCACTGCTTCACGCAAAAACCCATTCTGAATTAATTTTTCCGCCCCCTCCGCCACCAACCCTTTTTCAATGAGTTTCATGGCCTCTTTTTTAATTGCTTTTTCTAGGGGTGATAAAATTTTTTGATCCGAAAATCTTTTTCCAATAAGAGAGTGCTTTCTGCGATGGCGAATACCCAACACATTTCGCAAAACAAAAATAAAATAGAATGACAAAAAAATTCCAATCGTCGTAAAAAAAATGATGCTAAAAGTATGGAGCGTTATTGGTTTCATCGCTCAACTTACAATTCGTAAGTTATGCCGACCTCTGTTTCTTGATCGGCTACCACTTTACTTTTTCCGGTTGTCTCATCTCTCTTAAATCCTTGCGAGAGTGTGTGATTTAATTTGAGAGAAAATTTTTCGTTGAGTTTAATACCCAAACCAAGACCACCCGTTGGAGAGGGAATCCACATACTAAACGCTTCTTCACCTTCAGATTTTTGTAAATAGTGTTTATAAGCCAATCCACCATAGATATAGGGGAATAAAATTTCTCCTTCATATAAAATCAACGTGAGATTGATAGCATGAGCATCAATCTTTGTTTGGCTCTGAAAAGGGATAAGATAAAGCTGGCCTTCAGAGACTTTTTCTTTATAACCACTCGATTGTAAAAAAGCTTGCGTATAGGTATAACCCAGGCGAGAAATACGTCCCAGGTCAAACGCCATTCCGCCACTGATACTTCTACTCTGACTTTTTTCGAGTCCCCAATTATTGCTCGAACCTTTTCCTGATATGGTCACGCTGACAGAAAAAAGTTGGGTTCCTGACAAAAATAAAAAACAAAATAAAAAA
>CAZFSQ010000279.1:0-3865 GCA_964521975.1 uncultured Oligoflexales bacterium
TTTTAAAATAATATTTTTATTGATCTGCTTAGAAATAAAAGGAGATTCGACGCGAATAAATGAGTAGGGCCCCAATTCAATTTCTGTAGAAATTTGTATTGAGTTTGGATGTACTTTCGTCAAACGTCCAGGGATTTGAATTTCTGAGAATGAGAGAGGGTGTTCACTGCTAAAGTGGATTGCCCCCTCTTCGGCTTCGGGTGTTTGTCGTTTTGAAGGTGATAAGATTTTTGTCAAAATTAATTCGGGTAATTTTTGTGGAATGCTGACAAGATGAAAAATGCGTCTAAATTTAGCGAACTCTTTCAGACGATTTTTATCCATTTTTTGTCCAACCACCACAATACACACATCATCTTTAGTTCCTTGTAGCCATTTAATAAATAAATCTTTATTTTTTTCTTCCACCACGATGGAGTCTTCAACTAAGAGAACATCGGGTGTGAAAAATTGAATTTCATGTTGAACGCTACTGAGATCATGCGGATGGTTTAAAAGAAAGCGTGGAGTGTCCAGTCGCTCTAATAATGTTTTTCCTAAATCTTGTGATTCAGTAGCTAGTAAAACTCGCTGTTTCCAACCGACATTGGACGATTTTAATTTTTCAATGAGAGGTAAAAGTTTTTCTTTGGGAACGGTTTCAAAATCCCAAGCTGCAATAAACCCCTCGGAAAACCTATATTTCAAATAATGTTTCCTTCGCTCTTTAATCTGAACAGCAACATGGGACAAACCAAGTTGTTGAGCGAGTGATCCATTCAGTAAAACTCGCGACCCAACTTTGGGTCGTATTTTGGATTCAAAGCATATTTTTTCTTCGTTCATCCATACAATGCGAGTAGGGTTATAAACTTTACAAATACTGTTAAGTGTCATTTGTGGCAACGGCAATTGATAACGCGAGGATTTATTTTTGATGGAAAAAATAATTCTTTTGGCCCAGGCAGAGGTTTCTAAATCAAGTGGTACGATATCTCTGAAACCAGAGGCGAGAGATAGTTTAATGGCGGATTCATTATTTTTGACTAAAGACAGAACCATTTTTGTGCTTTGAAGTTCTGGCATGGATAATATCAGAGTGAGAAATTTTTCTGTGACTCCTTCTTCAAAGCTATCTTCAATGATAATGACTTTAGGACGTTCAATTTGTAACTTAGCTGCAAAAGATTCCATATCAGATGAAAATGACACAGAATATTCTGTGTTGGAAAGCTCCACTGCTCGTTCCTTATGAGCACTGCTAACTTTTGCACAAAGCCAGATGATGCTTTTTTTATGTTCCAATGTTTTTGTCTCCCAATATTTTCTTCTGTCTTTTTATTCGGAAGGCTGAGATTAAAACTTAAATTTATTCGTTTGGTAAAAAATAAAATAGATGGCACAGAATGAGTCAAAGAAATGAAAATGATTATTTTTTTTGCTCTTGTTTGGGAAAAAACATATGATTTGAAAGTTAACTAATTCTATTTTTATTCCGAAAGCGTTTACAATAGATATTGTAATTAAAATTAATTGGGAAAGGTAATCTCTACATGAAAATTAAAAAGATTTTTTTTCTCTTGTTTTTTTATGTGGCGAGCAATGCTTATTCACTTAATTGTGATGAAACGCGAAAGCTCATAAGTTTTATTCTCAAGATGCACATGCTGTTTAAAAATTTTGATGATGAATTAAGTCAGAGAACTTTGGACAGTTTTGTCAAGGGTTGGGACCCAGGAAAAGTTTATTTCTTAGAACAAGATGTCGAGGGATTTAAAAATAAATATGCTACGAAACTTGATGACATGATTATGGCAAAGGATTGTTCAGCGATTGAGGATGTGACAGCGACTTATGCAAAAAGATTTAAAGAAATGCAGCAATATGCTTTTAAGATGATCAACGTAAATCATGATTTCACTAAAGATGAATACATGATGATCGACAGAAAAAAAATGCAGTATGCAAAAACAACAGAAGAGCTTTTTGAGCGATGGCGTCAGAGGGTAAAATTTCAATTATTGCAAATGAAGATGACCGTACAAGATTTAAAAAAGACACAAGAAAAAATTAAAAAGCGTTATGAACTTGCTGATAAGCGGCATTCCGAGATGAATAGTAACGATGTCTATTCCATGTTTATCAATGCGTTTGCCACTGGACTCGATCCCCATTCACAATATTTATCCCCAGAAGTTTTAGAAGATTTTCGCATAAATACATCACTATCTCTTGAGGGAATTGGGGCTGTCCTGAAAAGCGAAGATGGTATTACTTCCATTCAGAGTATGGTTCCGGGAGGAGCAGCAGCGAAGACGGGAAAACTCAAAGTGGATGATAAAATTATTGCGGTTGCTCAAGAGGGAGGAGAACCGATTGATGTGATTGACATGGATTTAAGAGAGGTTGTTCAAAAAATTCGTGGCCCCGGAGGAACTAAAGTTTATCTTACCATTCTTAGAGATAACGCCGATAAAAAAGAACAATTTGTGATTGGGATGGCACGAGAAAAAATTCAGCTGACAGATCGCACGGCCAAAGGGAAAACTTTTAAAATTCAAGTAGTCGATGAAAAAACGAAAGAAAAAACAGAGCAAGTCGTTGGTGTCGTATCTTTGCCATCTTTCTATATGGATTTTGAGGGAAGACAGGCTGGGAAATCTGATTTTAGAAGTTCATCGAAGGACTTAGAAGCAGAAATTGCAAAACTCAAAACTAAAGGAATTCAATCGCTCATTGTCGATTTACGAGGCAATGGTGGAGGAAGTTTAGATGAATCTATTTCGGTATCTGGTTTGTTTTTTGATAAAGGCCCCGTTGTGCAAATCAAGGGTGGAGAAAAACAAGTGGATGTAAAAAGTGATGATGATGGAAAAACTTTATACGATGGACCGTTACTTGTTTTAATTGATCGCCAATCAGCGAGTGCGAGTGAAATTTTTGCTGGAGCCATTAAAGATTATAAACGTGGATTGATTGTTGGGAATTCTCACACGTTTGGCAAGGGCAGCGTTCAAACGATGACCGACATTGATCCAAAACTTGGAGCCGTGAAGGTTACGATTTCTAAATTTTATCGCCCCCTCGGAGCTTCAACACAACTCAAGGGTGTCGATTCCGATGTGGTGCTTCCTGATATTTTAGATGAATATGAAATTGGTGAAAAATACTATGACTACGCGATGCCATTTAGCGAAATCAAATCAGTAAAATTAGATTCAAAAGATTCGGTCTCTTCATTTACCGAGGCACTGAAAAAAAATTCTAGTGAGCGAATTAAATCAGATGCTAAATATAAGGAACTTTATGCTGACATTGAAAAATATCGCAAAAATGAAAATGAACGAAGCCGAGTGAGTTTAAAAGAGGAAACAAAAAAAGATGATAAGGATAAAAAGAAAGATAAAGATAAAAAAGCGAATGAAGAAGAAGGTGAATTATTAAGTGATGAAATTCCTCTTGATAAAGACCTCCATTTGCAAGAAGCAATACGTATTGCGGGTGACTATTTTCAGTTACTCAATAAAAAATCGCTTGGAAAAATTACGATTCTTGATTTGGGTTCTCCAGAGTTAGCGAAAGAAAGTAACTCTGCGAAAAAAGAGCCAGCTAAAAAGAAATAAGCCTAGCTTCTTCCTGAGCGATTTGATCCACCTGTTCGTTTTCAGGATGACCGGCGTGGCCTTTGACCCAAATCCATTCTATTTTGTGTGAAGAACTTTTTTCTAATAGTTCTTCCCAAAGGTCGCGGTTTTTGACTTCGCCGTTATCGGATTTTTTCCACCCCTTTTTTTGCCAACTTTCAATCCAATTTTGGTTGAAAGCATCAGAGACATATTTACTGTCAGTAAAAATTTTCACCTGACATTTTACTTTTAACTTTCCC
>CAZFSQ010000280.1:0-3854 GCA_964521975.1 uncultured Oligoflexales bacterium
CGTAGCAATTTATTTTTAATTTTTTTAAGATCTAAAAAAAAATCCAACCCTTTTTTTCTAATAGAGTAAATTCCCTTAATAAAAGATGATGGCGTTAATAAATTTTCACCCAGTGGTGTGGTTATTAAAAATTGATCAATATGCGGAGCTTCTACTTTTAATAACTTCATCGCACCGGTCAATAAGGTTATATCTCCTAAAAAACTGGTTTGAATCCAAATGACCGATTTTATTTCAGACAATTTTATTTTTTGCATTCAATATAACCCACAAGAGCATCATGACCATTTTGATAATATTTTTTGCGGATTCCTGTCTCAATCCATAAAAATTTCTTATACAACCTAATAGCTGAAATATTTTCTGCATCAACCTCTAGAAATACTTTTCCTATTTTTACTTTTTTTAATGCAGATGAAAGAATCTCATAAGCAACGTTTTGTATTCTAAATTTTTTATTAACGTAGATATAATATAGCTCCCAATAATCTATCTGATTACCCATCAAAGCAAAACCTGCAACAGCCTTTGTTTTTTCATCAACCCCAAAAGCTAACAGCCCCTTCTTTGAAACTATTTTTTTTATATCTTCCATATTGTAACGCAGTGGATAAAGCTCATAATAACTCTCATTCATTAATGAATTTAAAGAATCTATATATGGCTCATATTCATTGAATATAATTTTCATTGCCTAAAACGAAATTTTCTTCCAGCTTTTTGCATTTTCAAAAAAACGCACCAAATATTTCATTTTGAGTTCTTCCAACAAAGGATCCGCTTGATCGACCGACTTCATTCTTTTTTGAGATTGATCAAAAGATTTAACTCTCAAAATAACGATCAATGCTTTTTTAATTTCATGCTCCTCAATTTTCAAATGTTCTACATAGCTTTGAATATTTCTATTTTCTTTTATTTTTTCCGAATAAACTTGAATTGCTTTACTCACTATATTTTCTAAAGGCTCATAACTACCAAGTCTCTCAGCCTCTTGATTTAAAACCATGCGATCTAAAAAATAATTTAAAATAGAACCCCAATTTTTATCGCTTACTTCGCTGTACGATAAATGACTTAATTCCCCTTGCTGTGATGCATCAAATGAAAAGATGACCTCTACAAAATTATAAATCTCTACTTGCCTCTGCGTATAAACCTGATTACCAATTTGCAAGACAACACGATTACCAAGCTCTACAGAAGAGAGCAAAAAAAACAATGCAATTAAAAAAAGTTTTCCTATCACCATGCCGTTCATTATAACTTCTCTCCAAACACTTTACTGCATTGAATTTAATTTTTTTCAAAAAAATAAATTCATTTTTTTTGTCAATCAAAAATATTTTCACGCCAAAAAATTTTCCTTCGACAAAATGATTGACAACAAATGAAATGATTGTAAACCTGTATGTATTGTCGTTTTAATTTTTAACATTTCATTTTTTGGAGGAAGCTTAGTATGAATAAGGCGGAGCTAATCGAAGCCATGACAAAAGTAACAGGAACAACAAAAGCAGATACAGAAAGAGCACTTGATGCGTTCGTAGAAGTTGTAACAAAAAACATCAAGAAAAAAGAAGGCATCAAATTAGTTGGCTTCGGAACATTCGCAATTTCAAACCGTAAAGCTCGTGTTGGTCGTAACCCACAAACTGGTCAAGAGATTCAAATTCCAGCTCGTAAAGTCCCTGTATTCCGTCCTGGTAAAGAACTTAAATTATCCGTTCGATAATTTATTTTTTATAATAGGAAAGCAAAAAAGCGATGAAATTATTTCATCGCTTTTTTTTTATTCAGCCTCTTTTTCGTAAAACCCTACAAAATAAAAATTTTCCATCTCTTTAGCAGAAATTATTCTCAATTGACCATCGTCACGAGAAACATCTTCTTTAGACGCAAGATAATTTCCACCCGTAGATGTCGGTTGAAAATTCAATACCAGCCAACTTTCTTTATTCTCTCGATCATGCACGCGAAATGGAACCATAATAATTTGCTCTCCTTCAGTCATTTCATGTAAGATAATTCAAGATGCCCTGGCACTCCTCACTTCGTTCGTCGCTGGGCATGACATTGATTTATTTTATCACAAAAGGAGCGTCTATGAAATTTTACTTTTTAGCTTTATTATTTTTAATTCCTTTATCATCTTTTTCTCAATCTAAACCAATTGCAATAGGTTCCCCTCTCGCCAAAAAAGGCGGGACATTTATTTCGCGTTTTGATACTTATCCTAAAAGTTTAAATTATTTTACTTCGAGTGATGTCTACAGCGGTCCCGTTGCTGGTCGCGTGATGGAAGTTTTAGTTCAATCCGATGCTGAAACATTAGAACCTACGCGAGGATTAGCAAAATCATGGATACTCGCAGATGATAAACTTTCATGTACCTATATCTTAGATGAACGAGCCAAATTTTCGGATGGCACACCACTCACCGCAGACGATATTATTTTTACTTTCGATACTTTGTTTAATGAAAAAAATAACACGGCTCCTATTCGTTCTTTTTTAGATGCCCTTAAAAGCTGGGAAAAAATTGATGCTCATACCGTTAAATTTCATTTTAACCGTATCCATTTTCAAAATATTGAGAGAGTAGGTGGAGTTTACATCCTACAAAAATCTTTTTATGGCGTTAAAGGAAAAAATTTCAATGAAGATTTTAATTTTGATGTCACAGGTTCTGGTCCTTATCTCTTTGATAAAAAAGAAAGTCAACGCAACCGAAAGATTGTTTTAAAACGAAATAAAAACTGGTGGGGTCTCGCAGTTGATGAATGGAAGAATTTATATAATTTCGACAAAATAGTTTTTGATGTAATTAAAGAAGATCGCGTTGCTTTTGAATCGCTAAAAAAAGGCACACTTGATTGGATGGAATTTCGTGCGAATGCGATTGAAATTTGGGTTAAAGAAACTCAAGGAAAACAGTTTGAAAAAGATGGGAACTTAGTTAAATTCACCTACCCAAAAGCTTATCCTTCTTCATGGGGAGGCGTTGCTCTCAATATGCGACATTCCCCTCTGAGCGATCTCAAATTCCGACAAGCATTACAATATCTTTATAATCGACCGCAATTCATCGAAAAACTTTTTTATAACTTAAACGTTCCCATTCGAGGGCCTTGGGGGAATTTTTCTCCTTATGCTTCTCCCAATTTAAAAGTTATTTTGCCTGATGAGAAAAAAGCGAAATCACTTTTAGATGAGGCTGGATTTAAATCCGTGGATGATGATGGAATTTTATATCGCACACGCGATGGAAAAAAAGAACGGGCTGAATTAAAAATCATGTTTGCCTATCAACCACACGAAAAATATTTAACTATTTTTAAAGAAGATGCCAAAAAAGTGGGAGTTAAAATTGATTTGCAACTCATGGAATGGGCTGCTGCGATGAAACTCGTCAACGAATTTAAATTTGATGCTTTTGTTTTAGGTTGGGCCGGTGATCCGACTCCTGCACCGTCACAACTTTGGGCATCCAAATATGCCAATGAACATGATTCCTCGAACTTACCCGGATTTAGCAATAAGGAATTTGACAATTTAATGTATGAAGCGGAAAAAACTTTTGAGACAGAAAAAAGATACCCTTTGTTTTATAAGATGGAAGAAATGATCGTCGCCGAGCAACCCTATATCTGGTCGTGGCAACAGAAGGATCATTTGTTTGTTTACAATAAAACTAAAATCGCGATGCCTGATAAGATTTATAAATATTCAGGTGACGCTTACCGTGGATCACCCTATGATTTTTGGTGGTCAGCGAGTTTGAAATGACAAAGTTTTACCCCATGTCATGCCCAACGAACACCGAAGGTGTGAGTGCCTGGGCATCTTTTTAT
>CAZFSQ010000281.1:0-3848 GCA_964521975.1 uncultured Oligoflexales bacterium
CGGTTCATCAAATCGGAATGCCGGAGGCCAGAATTATTCTTTCACAAATAACAACATACTTAGCAGCCTCTCCTAAAAGCAATCGTTCCTATATTGCTATTGATGCAGCCATTGCGGATTTAAAAACCGTGCAAAATGTTGACGTGCCTTTGTGGTTACGCAATGGAGTCACGGAATATATGAAAGAAATTGGTTATGGTAAGAATTATGCTTACGCTCACGATCATCCTGAAGCTGCAAAAAAATTATCCTATTTACCTGAACAACTCGCCGGTAAAAAATATTACGAACCCTCGGATCATGGCATTGAAAAAAATTTGAAAGAAAATTTGAAAAAATTCAGACCTAATTCTGATTAATGAGAATGTATTTTATTTAACTTTCCGCTATCTCACAAAAAAGTAAATAAGACACCGCACCGTAAATTAAATTTAACGCAATCAAAAATAAACTCCACTGCAACCATTCACCTTCCCATTTAAAATCATTACCTAACACACCCATTGTCGCCTCTATTCCTGCAAGAAATAATGGAAAAATAAGCGGGTAAAATAAAATAGGAAAAAGGAGAGAATTGTTTTTCATGAATTTTAATACAAGACTTAAAAAAATTCCGAGAGGAATGCATCCTCCTAAAATAAACAGCACGATTCCTAGTAAAGGCCCATGAAAAATATAATTGAGCGGAACTCCACAAAGAATGAGCGACACCCCCAAAATCATCCACGCAATAAGAAAACAAAAAAAGAGTAAAGAAATTGATTTCGCAAGAAACCACTGGCCAATACTTTGTCGCGAAATAATAATTTGCTCAAACATTCCATCTTCTAAATCATAAAATAAAGAACGAGCGAGTAAAATTTGTATGGTGACTAAACTTGCTACAATAAACGAAACGGTAAAAACAAGTTCTCGATTGGTACTTAAAAAAACTTCTAAACTCGATGTCAGAATAAGAGCCAAAGAAAAAGCAAATAAGAGACATGAAAAAACATTTTCTTTTTGATGCCATTCCATTCGCAAATATAATTTGATCCAATGCCACATGATCTAATTTTTTCCACGATCTAAACAAATTTCTTTGACATTAATTTTAGCGAAATCTAGTTTTTGATGAGATACCAAAATAGCAGAACCCCCATCTTGAATATGATGAATTATTGCTTGTTCAAATTTTTTCACGCTGACAACATCGAGACCACTCACCGGCTCATCTAAAATCCAGATTTTTTTTTGTGAATGAATCACCCTGAGAAGGGCTGCTTTACGTTTCATCCCTGTCGAAAACTTTCGCAAAGAAATTTGTCGCAATCCATCATTTTGTGGAAATTCCCATTCACGCAAAATATCTATTAATTTTTTTTCATCTATTTTTAAATTATCAAAAATATTAAGATTCAAAAAAAAACCATTATGCTCTGATGCTAGATAAGAAAAATCTTTATCAAAAAATTTTAGATTTCCAGAGGTCGGCTGAAGTAAACCAACGATGACTTTGAGCAATGTCGTTTTTCCAGAACCATTTTTTCCAGTCACACATAAAACCTCACCCGGACCGCACGTAAAATTAATCTCCTGCCATAACATTTTATGATTCCAGGCAAAGGATAATTTTTGTGCCGCTATAAATTGTTTCTGATTATGGTGTGGCGATGTCAATTCCGAAAGAGGCTGCATATCTTCGTTCAAATTCACTCTTATTCCCTAATCCAACATCTTGTACATAAGAACTACCA
This sequence comes from uncultured Oligoflexales bacterium, assembly GCA_964521975.1. Classification (GTDB taxonomy): domain Bacteria; phylum Bdellovibrionota_B; class Oligoflexia; order Oligoflexales; family CAZFSQ01; genus CAZFSQ01. The sequence goes on from CAZFSQ010000281.1 coordinate 1,737, forward strand.
TCTAAGTATATAAGACCTAAATTCAATGCGATACCAAAACTCGCACCGCCGCTATTCCCTCCCACTCGCAAAGCAAACGGAGCATCTTTTCCACGTCCACCATAAGTCCACTCAATACCTGCCCGTGCTTTTTCATTGAGAGAAATTTCATTGTTCGTCAATTGATCCATCTGAACATTCATGAGTAATGCACTGTCGCGATCAAATTCCAGCGTATAGGAAAAACCAACCCCTAAATCCTCTCGAACTTTATTCACGGTACTTTTCCCTGTTGCGTTATCTTCAAGATTAGGACTTCCCATATTTCTGACAGCAATCCCCAATGTGGGTAAACCCGTCTTAGCCATTCGCCAGATGAGTCCTAGATGCTGAACATTCGCACTATAATTATTCGACAATGCTTTGAGAGTTGAGTTACGTGATGATTTATCCAAAATATCAAAATAATTTACCTCACCGGAAGTTTCACTACGACTTAGTTGTTGAAAATAATATCCAAGAAATAATCTTTTTTTATTATCAGACACACTCGACCCCATACCAATTCCGCTCTCCGTTCGATACTTCAAATTAATTTCATCTGTCTCATTTCCTTTAGCCACTGCCGCCAATTGTTGATGATAATAAGGAGCGATCAAAAGTTTTCCCAGTAAAAAATTCGGCACAAAATTGATCGACGCAAATTGTCTTTTCCCTGAATGTGCATCAATGATTGCAGATGAAATGGATGAATCGCTCTCAGCCCCACTCCCACGAAATTCTTTGATAGTTTGATAGGCTTCGGTATTGGTGCTTGCAGACACATTGGGAAATTGAAATTTTTTAATAAAACTTTTTTGGTCGCTTTCATACAACCCAGAAATTCCCGCTGGGTTTTGATAGGTCGCATCAAGATATTCACTATCAGTAATTGCTCCCCCTCCCATAGCTGCCGCTCGAATCGACAACGGGACTTCATCCAACATTTTGTTGATGTCAGTATCTTCATTATTATCTTGAGCAATAACTCTCCCGCTCACTGATAAAATAAATAAAATTGAAATAGTTTTTATGAATAAAAACATAACCCGATCTCCTATTAAAGAAGATCGGAAGGTTGATAAAAAAGTTTACTGATTTAAATTTTGTCTTGTTATTGCAACAACTTAAGAACGATTCCTGGAAGCTGATTTGCTTGAGTTAATACTGAAGCACCTGCCTGTTGCAGAATAGAGTGTTGGGCAATGTTCGCCGTCTCCGAAGCAAAATCCAAATCTTTAATTCGCGATTTTGCGGCGGATAAATTTTCTACTTGAACCGTTAAGTTTCTATCCGTTGACTGCAATCTATTTTGCAAAGCACCTAATGCTGCTCGATACTGAGCAATCTGTTGCATCGCATCATCTAATTGAGAAATCGCACCCTGTGCTTGTTCTTTGGTATTAACCGAAGTCCCATCAGGGTTTTGAGCACTTCCAATATTGAGCGAATTCTCACCCTCTGTCGTTGCATTAAAATTTCCCAAATCCATTCTCATTACGTTAATTGGATTGGCTGCGTCTTTTGAATCTGGAATAGGTAAATAATCTTTTCCCACTTGAATCTCTAGTGGCGAATAATTGTGATCCTCAAGAAGTGAGGCGTGTAATTCTTTTTGACCCGTTAATAATCTAGTTCCGTTAAATTCTGTTGAAATCGCAATACGATCCACCTCGTTTTTAAGAGCCATATATTCTTGATTAAGATAGGTTCTCTCTCGTGCTCCAATCGTATCGGAAGCAGCTTGCACAGATAATTCACGCAAACGAATCATGATCGAGTTAATTTCTTCAAGACCACCCTCTGATACCTGCACCAGAGACACTGCATCATTCGCATTACGTCGTGCTTGATCCAACGATCGAATGTCAGCACGTAACACTTCCGAGATGGCTAACCCTGCTGCATCGTCCGCTGCTTTATTGATACGATATCCTGAAGACACTTTATCAATACTCTTTTGAACTTCTTCGCTCGATGCATTAAAATTTCTTTGAGCAATCAGCGAACTGATGTTCGTTCTAACCCGTAAACCCATTCTGCCTCCTTACAGTTTTGCCGTTCTCAGACACAAACCTTCTTAGCTTTTTTTTA
>CAZFSQ010000282.1:0-3842 GCA_964521975.1 uncultured Oligoflexales bacterium
AAAAAATTCTTACCTCATCAAAGTGAGAGTGACAGATCAAGGAGGGTTATTTTTTGATAAAGAATTTACGATTGCGATTACTAAATTAAATGTTCCGGTGATTAGTATTTTAACGGCTTTGCCAACTTCTATAGTTTCTGGGCAAAGCAGTGTTATTTCTTATTCCGTAAGTAATGCTACGACTTGTTCCATACCTAATGTAAATAATTCATTGACACTCAATTCTGGAACGCAAAGTGTGAGTCCAGTAGCAACAACGACATACACAATGCTCTGTTCTAATAACGAGGGAAACGCTTCTAAAGATGTGATTGTGAATGTAACGACTCCGACACCTCCTCCTCGTGTACCCACATCTATTTCATTTGCTTTAGCAAATAATTATTGGCAACCTGATCATAATGATGTGACTAAAAATATTAGTATCGAATTAAATACAACAAAATATCTGAAAGTATTTTTGAACTATTCTAATAATGATTTTGAGAATATTACAACACATGCAGTGTTTTCAAAATTAATCACCTCTCCATTTCCTTGCGTTACAGTTACCAATGAAGTTAATAATAATAGTAATTTCTTATTAACTGCTACGATGAATGGTTCTTGCTCAGTTCAAGTTACTTATGGGTTAATAACTGAAACATTAAATGTAAAAGTTTTAAAGATTTCTAAGCATACGTATACCACAGCTACTTGGAACAAACTGGATAAAGATGTAAATGCCACCGTGCAGAATTTTAATGTGCTGATAGGCCAATACTATCAAACTATTTGGGATATAGCTGCACAAACTTCAACTACAGGATCTATCAATCAAAGTGTAAGAGGTGCGACTGGGCATACAAATGGTTTATATTACTTTGAAATTAAAGTGGGTTCTTATTTTCTTGGCAGCACAATTTTACAAAATTCAAACTATGTTGGACTCGCAACCAAAAACGAGGCCCTCAATAATTTAATTGGCGAAGATGAAGGCTGTCGCTTAAATCATTTGGGTTATATCATTCATGGCGGACTCAATTCTCCTACGCTAACTAAAAGCCAATTCTCTAATTCAAATGATGTTGTCGGAATTGCCGCAGATTTAAATAATAAATTGGTTTATTTTTCTATCAACGGCCATTGGGATTACACAGGCGATCAATTAACAACATGTCAATTAACCGGAGCAGCCGGTTCTGCTTATTACCCAGCAGCCACGATGAGTAATTATGTTACATTTACTTTTAATTACCTAAACTCATTTGGCCTATCATCAGATATCCCTAACTATGAAAATTATCTTCCTTGGTAAAAAACTTATTTTAAATTCCGACAATACCCTGATTCTGGATGCCAAAAATAATTTTGCGGACAAAGACCATCTTGCTTTTTGCGTCGTGGGTTTGTCTCATCACCATTAACATGAGTCATGGGAGAAAAATCAGCATCCACTTGATAAAGCGTGTTGAGAATTTCTGGCCAAGAATATTCGTTAGGGGAAAAAATCATTTTTAAAAACATGGAATCCACACCTGCTCCAATATGAAAACTGGCTCCAATCCCTGTATTCAGAACATCGAGGCGATCTATTCCGCCTTTCTTATTAAAATAATCTTGATTGTAATAAGCAAACGTTGAACAACCATTAAAGAAAAAGATTTGCGACATTTCAGGATTTAATGTGTCACGTGGAGAAGAAAAAATATCGTTAGCATTTAAAAATCCGCCAAGCCCTGAATGACCGTCATAAAGAAAAACATGATTCTCCTGCATACTCTGTCGCACAATTTTAAAAAGTCGATTGCGATTTCCTGGGTTGACTAAAGCCATTTTGATCACCACTTCAAAATTACGATTCACATCACGATAACGAAGTAATCTCAAATGCTTTCCCATTTCTTTTTTGAGATTCATCATTTCAGGAAAATATTTTTTCCAATTTTCTATTGAATCTATATTTTCATAAACTAGCGAATTCAATTTTGCATTACGAAAAAGTTTCAATTCTCCCACAGTAAATCGACAATCTTCACGACGCTCTTCCGAAGGAATTTCTTCCAAGAGGCATTCAGGATTTTTTTCCCATACCTCGATACCATCAGGCCCGTGCGTTAAAAGAGTATAAGATTTTTCAAAAGAGTTATAACCAAGATCCTCTTTTTTAAACCCTTCATCAATGCCAATTAAATAGCTGACTTTCAAGGTGCGAAAAGATGCCTCGCTCTTACGATTCAATAATGCAAAGTAATCAGGATAGGTTGGGTTGTTTTCACTCGTCATGTTTTTGGGATAAATTTTTGCTCGAACGATATTCACCTCATCTTTAAGGTTGATTGAACATTTCTCAGCAACGGGAATACCTTCAAACTCTGTTTCCGCATTTCTCTGAACCGGATTCCAAAAATACCAAAAATCACCCACACTATTATAATGAAGATCGGTACAACTATTCAAAACTTCTCCAGCACCTAAACATTTCCCAGCTTTGACTTCGCGACAGCAAAGACCCTCACCACTGGATGCTGCTTTCGAGGGACAACCAAGACTGTAAAAGTTAAGCCCATCTAAGCCAGGCTCTTTGGGTAAATAAAATTTAATTTCTTTCATCAATCGCTTTTGCCCGTTTTTATTTTCAACGATCATTTGACTGCGGTTAAGCAATTCTTTTTTGAACAAAACGAGATCACGGTATTGATAATGAATTGCAATTTTTTGTGTGCTCGGAACTTTTTCTATCCTTAAAATTTTTGTTTCATAATTTGTTCGCTGCGGAATTCCAGGAAACTCAATATAGTTCATCGGTCTTTTTTGATTACTGAGAGCACCGAGCATGTGCATCGTTTGAATATCCATCGCACCTGTAATTTCTTTTCTATATTGCAGTAAAATTTGATCATGCGTTAATAAATTCAAATTTGAATGATTGGGTAGAGTAAGAATAACAAACGTATCAAACTCCATCTCACCTAATCGAGAATCATGACCGTAAAAAGATAGTTCAGAATTTTTGTTAAAATTGATAGGACTGCAAGCCCATAAAAAAACTAAAAATGATACAAGATGCCCAGGCACTCGCACCTTCGGTGCTCGTTGGGCATGACAGAGAGACCTCAGCATTTTAAAGTTTTTCATTTGTAACTCCCATTTTTTTGATACAATTAAACGAGAGACAGAAACTACATGAATTGGAAAATGAAGTAAAGTGTTTGAGTCCCATTTATTCAAAGATTTTATTATTCTTATCGGCTCTGGAACCCTTGTCGCAACGCTATTCAGCCTGTTACGCTTACCCACGGTCATTGGTTTTATATTGGCTGGTGCTCTGGTTGGTCCACATGGTTTCAAATGGATTTCCACACTTCCCGATGTTTCGTCCCTTTCAGAACTAAGTGCCACATTTCTCATGTTCGCTCTAGGACTTGAGTTTTCATTCAAAGAAATTCAAAAATTGCGACGATTTTTTTTCGGCGTCGGCCCATTACAAGTTATTTCAACAACTCTAGCCGTTGCCCTTATCACGCATTTTGGTTTTTCAGTGTCGTGGAATAAAGGAATTTTTCTTGGTTTTTTATTTTCATTGAGTTCTACAGCATTGGTTATTAAAATTTTAGAACAAAAAAGAGAATTGGTTTCGCCTCATGGAAATTTATCTTTAGGTGTTCTACTTTTTCAAGACATCGCAGTTGTGGCTATGGTTTTTATTACTCATGTGTTTTTATCTTTTGATCATTCAAGTGAAATCATTTCTCATAGCACCAAATGGAACCCTGCAACATGGATCAGTTGGAGCATTCATTTTTGTTTTATTATTTTTGGTGTCTTAGGTTTTGCTCGCTATATCATGCCAAAACTCATCG
>CAZFSQ010000283.1:0-3827 GCA_964521975.1 uncultured Oligoflexales bacterium
CGGACTATTCAAAATATTGGGGAAGATATTCTGTGCTCAATCATATTTTAGATCAATCTTTTAAAACTTTAAAAAGTGCTACTCCTGAATGTGATGTGGAGTTGTTTATTTGTAGAAAATTCGGGACAACATCATTCATTTCTGTGAATACCTCGAACAGCTATTTGGGAACATTACAAACCAACATGTCCACCATTGATGAATTTATCTCTACAGATAAAACCTGTGATCAATATAAAAGAGAAAATGTAACTTCGTTAGGGTTTGTGTGTAAAACGAATGGAGAAAATCGAGCGGAGCTATTTCAAGTTCAAGGCACAGCACATATATTTTCAACAATTTCTGAAGAGTTTAAAAGCGGCTTTGAAAAAGCGGGATGGAAAATTTTAAAACCGGGAATTTATGTTTTTAAGTAATCTTCAACCATATATATTCACAACAAAAATTTAATAATCAACATTTTCACTTAAATTACCTTATTTTTTTAAACCTGATACCGATTCATAATATTGTGTTTGATTTTTGGGGAATCTCATGCCCCGAGGAGAATATTTATGCTTAAGACAATCAAATTATTTTTATTATTTTCAATGCTCATCAACTTTAATTGTAAAAAAACTGCGAGTAGCTCTAGTCAATCAGCGAAAACTATTCAAGATGAAGTCGATAAACAAACTGATTCTCTTGAAGTTGAGACTAAAGATGTTGAGTTTGAAAATGTTATTTCAGGAGCACAGGTGCTTGAAAATTCGCTTGTAACAGCAGCGGCTGATCTGGAAGTACCTTATAGTGCGAATACCTTAAGCATCAGCACCAACCTTTCTATCGTCCCCGTAAAAAATGATTCTCTGGGGTTTCGATTAACCAACACGGATTTTGAGAATGAAAAAGTGGAATCTTACACATGGGATGATTCACAAAAACCGCTAGAGCAAATTAATAATATTCTTTGCGTGGTGGCCCGAAGTGGTTTTTCACTTAAAACAAATGACGGAACCTATATCGCTCAGATCAACTTGAAAGATTGTTTTAGAGAGCGTGGTGGTAATATGGGACAAGATTCCGCTCAAAGCAAAGGAAAACAAATTCAATATACCGATGTATTTGTCAATGCAGCTAAAGATGAAAATAAACCACTCGAAGCAAAATTTTGGTATACACAAGAAGATGATGGTAAATCGAGTTTGAAAGGGGCAGCTACTGCTGGAACAATGACCAGTATGGGAAATGGATCTTCAAGTTCTTCAAGCGAAATTAAAATGTATTTACATTTAATTGTTGCAGAACCTCGAAGTGAAAAAAATCCATTTGGTGTCTTTGAATTAAAATGGGAGGGGTTTTCTGTTACTGATAACACAGAAGCATCTACTCCTTCTAAATACGGTTATATTTCTATTTCAAAAGCTCAAAATAAAGAATCTGAAAAAGAATATATTTTGCTGAAGTATAGTGACTATAGTGACACAGGTTATGGTTCGATGGATGTTGCTTCTGCAAGTGCTTTACTTGAAGCAGGAGAAGAAAAAATCCTAAGTGGTATCGCTCAAACAATTCAAGGATCAAAGACTTCATCATCGAGTAATAACTATGGCAGTAGCTATGGCTATGGCAGTGCTGGAAGTATGAGTGGAGGGGCAGTAGCAGGCCCAGTTGACCCAATGAGTCCTAATTCTGGTATGGCGGGCGGAAATTATGGATCAGGCGGTTCATCAAGTGGTTCAACGGGTGAACTTACCTGGAGTTATAAAAATGAATACTCGATAGCATTTGATGAAAACAATATGATAACTCTCAATAAAAACGATCAATCAGCAGGAAGTGCGGGATATGTTCCGCCCATGACCGGTACTCAAGGGGGAATGTATTCCAGTGAACCTGTTCCGGTTTGTCGATTACGCGATCAATACGATGCCCAAATTTGGTCTTATAAATTATTTGATGAACATGGAACAAAAGTTAAACTCAATACCGGGATGTCCATCATGAGTACTACATTAAACGAGTGGGGATACCCCAATTATGGATGGGCCTCTCCTTGGGGTGTCAGTATGTGGGGTGTAAGTGATGGGCAAGTCGTTTATTCACAAGATTGGTCTACTGGTGACAAAACTTATTACAAGTATATTAAATTTCCTGGAAAGGTTATGAAATATGCAAAAAAAATTTTGGATTTAACGGAGCTAGATGGAATATCATTTGATTATAATGTGTGGGATAGCGTGGCTATGAAATCTATTATGCAGATTTTGCAATATGATTACTCTAAAAATAAAATTCTCATCAAAAAGCAATATAATGACACAACATATAAGTATGAAGCAGTAACTAGTGAACAAGTATTTTCGCCTACTTTTCCTTCAGTAAACTTTTATTCGCCTTATCTTGGTTCTGTAGAAATTATTTTGAATATGAATACAAAAGAAGTAATTTCCGCAAGCGTTCCTGATCAGGCAGATGTTACCTTGACACTCAATCAAACGGGAGTTTCAACCATTAATTTAAATTGTTTTAGTAACTGCCCAAAAGCTGGCATAACAAGAGAAAATATAACAAGCCAAGCAGAATTTTTTACGAATGCGGAGAATATAAACTCACCTGTTGTCTATCAGTTTGATTTAACAACGCGGAAATTAATGTACGGAGGAAATGAAGTTGGGTTTGCGAGTGGTATTAATCTTGAGTCTACAAATTACCAATGGTCTTGCTTAACGACGGGAGGTATGGTGACAGACTCTATTCTATCCGTAATGCAAGCCGCAAATAAACAGACCTGGCAGGTGAGTCAAGAAAATGAGTATTTTGTTTATCAGCTTGGGCAGCAAGATTGGTGTAATTTTGCTTGGATTCGCGAGACAGATATTACAGGCTCTACATCTGGTGATTATGTGACATTTGACAGTCCTATCAAATTCAAATTTAAGTTTGATAATGACATTCATCCATTTCCAGGAAACTCATACCCAAGTGCAGATGATAAAACTTTTTTCTTAACTTATGACAATGGTTGGTTCTCGATTCCTTACGAGCAAAGAGATGATGGAAAATGGGGCAGTGCATTTACTCTAAAACGCGGAGCTGAATTAAATTCGACACAAAATGTGAAATATAAAATTACTCCAACTTGGGTTGAGTTGATTCCAATTGATGTCGATTTAACAGATTGCTCACAAGATTTACAGACACAAGTGGCTAATAATGATTTGGAAGAACCTGAAGCTCCTAGTAAAGGTCTTAAAGATAAAGTGGGAGCTAAGCCAACAGGCGACTATAAAATATCAATTGTCGATGGTGAATTGGTCGAATAATTTTCACGAATATGATTGTGACAGGTTGCAAAAATAATTTGATGCTTTTGAGATAGTTTTTCAATAATATGGCGAGCGTTTAAAAATCTTTTCTCATCTAAGTTTACGAGAATATCGTCTAAGATAATAGGCAGAAATTTATTCTCCGAGCCATAGGATTCAATTAAAGCAAAACGAATACAAATATAAAGAACTTCTCTGGTACCGCGACTTAATTGAGTAGGAGCAAAACGCCGCCCTTTTTGATCGACAACAAAAATAGATTTAGTTGTGTTTTCATAAATAATTTTTTCATATCTTTCTTCCGTCATCTGAGAAAAATAATTACTTGCTTGTTCAAATACTCGCGGTTGTCGCGTTTGAATTAAATACTGCAAAGATTTTTCTAAATTATGTTTTGCTAAAATAATCGATAAATAATCCTTCAAAATTTTTTTCAAACTAAATTCCTGAGAATTTTTTTTAAGGATTAACTCATGAAGTGTGGTTGAGTTTTCCAATGCTCTCACTGCACTCAAAAGC
>CAZFSQ010000284.1:0-3821 GCA_964521975.1 uncultured Oligoflexales bacterium
GAATTTCACCTAAAGAAATTGATCAGATGGTTTGTGGGGCAGTGATTCCACAAACAAAAAATCATAATATTGCAAGAGACACCGCCATTCAGCTTGGACTCCCAGAAAAAATTCACGGTTATAATCTGAATCGTGCATGTACATCGAGTTTACAAACGGTCGCCAATGCTTGTGACACTATTATGGCTGGTAATGATGAAGTCATAATTGCAGGAGGAGTAGAATGTCTTAGCGATGTGCCGATTGTTTATTCACAGGCCGCAAGAAAATTTCTTATCCGATTGTCGAAATCAAGAAGTTTAGGCGATAGATTTAAAACATTAAAAAATTTTTCTCCTAAATCTTGGTTGCCGATTCCTCCCAGTGTGAGTGAACCTGTTACGGGATTGTCGATGGGAGATCACGCGGAGATCATGGCTAAGATCAATGGAGTGACGCGAGCTGAACAAGACCTGCTTGCATTTTCATCCCATCAAAAAGCTGCCAAGGCTCAAGAGAATGGATATTTCCAAGATGAAGTGATTGCTCATTGGCCATCAACAAATCGTCTATCGTGTGTGGATAGCGATAATATTATTCGCAGAGATACAAGTGTTGAATCTCTCGCTCAGCTTAGACCAGCCTTTGATAAAAAATACGGGACGATTACTCCGGGAAATGCTTCCTCACTAACCGATGGAGCGAGTGCAGTCTTGATAGCACCCGAATCAAGAGCCAAGGCGATGGGTCTTGAAGTAAAATCATTTGTAAAAGATACGGTTTGGGTTGGAGTTGACCCCAAAGAGCAATTACTGATTGGTCCTGCCCTAGCCATTCCTCTTATTCTTAAACGTAACAAATTAAAACTTTCGGACATTGATCTTTTTGAAATTCATGAAGCATTTGCTGCCCAGGTATTAAGTTGTCTCAAATCTATGGAGTCAAAAGAATTTGCGAGTAAATGGTTTGGAGACTCTTCGCCGTTGGGTGAAATTCCTAAAGAAAAATTAAACCCCTGGGGTGGAGCCATTGCCATTGGTCATCCATTTGGAGCAACCGGAGGAAGACTGATTTGGAATGCCACAAGGCAGATGATCATGCGAAATGAAAAGCGTGCGGTGATTTCGATTTGTGCTGCTGGGGGAATGGCTGGAGCGATGTTAATAGAAAGAGAATAAAAAAAGTAAATTGGAGAAATAAAAATATGAGTCGTAATTTTTTTGAACTAAGTCGCCATGAAAAAAATAATAAAGTAGTGATCCTGACCTTTAATACCAAAGGTAAAGAGGTTAACGTTTTTAGCGAGCCTTGTGTCTTAGAATTAAAATCAATTCTTGAAGAACTCAAAAACGAAAAAAATATTTCGGGAATGATTATTACAAGTGGTAAAGGAGATAGTTTTATTGCTGGTGCGGATATTGATGAAATTTCTAAATGCAAAACTGCTGAGGAAGCAGAAATAAAGGCCAAGGGTTTACAAAATGTTTTTTCGATGGTGCATGATCTCCCATTTCCTTCAGTAGCAGCGATTCATGGGGTGTGTCTTGGGGGTGGACTTGAATTGTCTTTAGCCTGTGATTGGCGAGTGGCCACGGACGATTCATCAACCAAACTGGGTCTTCCAGAAATTCAGTTAGGTTTAATCCCTGGAGCCGGTGGAACACAAAGACTTCCCCGCTTAATTGGAATTCAATTAGCACTTGATTTTATTTTAACGGGAAAAAAAGTTGATGGTAAAAAAGCTCTTAAAATTGGATTGATTGATGCATGTACTCCAGAAAGTTTACTCATGGATAAGGCTCTTTCCTTCACGGAAAAGAAACGTTCGCATGGTAGTGGACAAAAAAACTCATTTTCTCAAATGGCACTGGAAGGAAATTTTTTAGGGAGACAATTAGTTGAATCGAAAGCTAGAGCGATGGTGAAAGAAAAAACCAAGGGGTTTTATCCCGCATCGTTTAAAGCTTTGGATGCAGTGTTCGATGGATTTTCTATGGATCTAAAACAAGGATTAGATTACGAAGCTCAAATCTTTGGTCAACTAGCCATCACTAGAGAATGTGCAAGCTTAATTCATCTTTATTACACAACAACACAACTGAAAAAAAATCCCTACAAGACAGAGGGAGAAAAAGTTTTTGGCAGCGGGAAAAATAAAATTGAACAAATTGGCGTCGTCGGAGCTGGATTTATGGGAGCTGGAATTGCGACCGTCGCAGCCGATAAAGAAATTCGCGTGGTGATGTCCGATCCGAATAAAGAAGCTATTGGACGATCACTTAAAAGTATTCAAGGATATTTTTCTAAACAAAAAGAAAGAAAAAAAATAAAAAGTTTTGATATGGAAAGAAAAGTTTCTAAGATTCATGCGGACATTAAACCCTTGGGTTTAAAAAAATGTGATGTGGTGATCGAAGCTGTCTTTGAAGATTTAAATTTAAAGCAAAAAATTTTAAAAGATCTTGAATCAGGGACCGATAAAAATTGGGTTTTTGCTTCTAACACATCGGCTCTTCCCATCAGTCAAATTGCAGAAATTTCAAAATCACCAGAGAAAATTTTAGGAATGCATTTTTTTTCACCGGTAGAAAAAATGCCGCTACTTGAAATTATTGTAACGGATAAAACAGCTCCCTGGGCAGCTTATCAGGCTTTTGAACTTGGGAAAAAATTAGGCAAACAAAATATTGTGGTCAAAGATAGTCCAGGGTTTTATACAACTCGTGCTTTGGGATTTTATTTATGTGAAGCGGCGAATCTTCTTTTGGAAGGTGCTCCGATGGAAAAAATTGATAAAAGTTTAACTGCGGCAGGTTTTCCAGTAGGACCGATTACATTAATTGATGAAGTAGGTATTGATGTGGGGGTTCATGTTTTAGAAACATTGGAGAAAGCATTTCCTGATCGTATTACCACGCCACCTGAGATGAAAAAAATTATCGACTCAGGAAAATTAGGTAGAAAAAATAATAATGGATTTTATGCCTATGCGAATGGAAAAAAAGGTGGCCCTGATCAACGAGTATATGAAATTTTAGGTGTTGATTCACGGGGAAAACATACGAATGATCAAATACTCGATCGCTGTCTTTTGGTTTTTATTAATGAATCAGTACGATCTTTAGAGGAAGGCATTTTATTTGACCCCGCATCAGGAGATGTCGGAGCTGTTTTTGGTTTAGGATTCCCTCCCTTTTGGGGTGGGCCATTTAAGTATATTGATTACGTGGGAGCACAAAATATTGTGGAGAAATTGAGCCAACTCTATGACCTGTATGGTCCACAGTTTGAACCAGCTAAACTTTTAAAAGAAAAAGCTGAAAGAGGAAGTTTGTTTTTTCCAAGTGAGGCTTAAAAAAAAATAAATTTTATTTTATAAAAAAACAATTTAACAGAAATTAATTGACCGGCCAGCCAATCATTTGTCATCATCACTTCATATACAATAAAAAAACTTGGGCATGGATGGCCAGAAAATAAGTAAAAATTACTCGCAGCAGACTGAGTGGTTTTTTAAGCACGCACCCTTCTAGCATGAGAAAATTCGGGCAAAGCCCCAGTGTGTCTTAGACGGCATTAAAAATTAGTGAGCTAAAACATCCTCAAAAGATTCTTCAAGAGAGTCTTTGGCAAAGCGACTCTTTTCAAACCCATGATCAATGATAGAGGGTAATTCTTGTCTTTCAATTGTAAAGTCAACTCGCGGAAAAGTTTTTTTGCCTTTGATTTCTTGAGATGAAAAAGAAAGTTTTGCTGGTTTTTTTGGTTCAAATGCGTGCATGTTGGTCTTTCTAGTATTAAGAGCTTTTTCCTTACGTTTTATTGCATTTAAATTGGGGGGG
>CAZFSQ010000285.1:0-3810 GCA_964521975.1 uncultured Oligoflexales bacterium
TCTTGGATAAAATGCCGTGCAGAAATATCTTGGGTGTTTCCATGTTGCGGAGTCGCAATTTTTTTTCCTTTGAGGTCGTCAAAAGATTGAATGTTTGCGTTGGGTCGAGCAACGATGACTACACCATTGGATGCTGCTCCAGCAATAACTCTAATTTCTTGGCCATGACTTTTTTGATAACCATTTAATGCAGGGCCAGGTCCAATATAGCCAATATCAATTTCTCCAGCATAAATGGCTTCAATTAATGAAGGACCTGCATTAAAAATTTTTGTTTTTAATTTAATTTTTTCATCGAATGCTTTTTCAAAATCTCCGGACTCAATTCCCAACAATGCTTGAGCATGAGTTAGATTAGCGAAATATCCCAAACGAATTTCTGATAGTGAATTTCCAAAAATAAAAAAAGGAAAAGTATAGAGAGAAAAAAAAATGATAAGGGTCTTCATCTAACTAATTTTACATTAACTAAGATGAAGACCCCAAATTTTTTAGCTATAATTTTTTTATTGTCCAGTAAACATCTGTTGAGCAAATTGTAATACTGTTGGTAAAAGAGGCAACCACCAAGGAGGCATATTAGGGTTTTGATAAGAATCGTATCCTGGTTGAAAACTTGGATACCCACCATTGCCCATCATTCCTCCGTTCATCATGTTGTAAGGTTGAAGAGCTTGATATGCTCCGCCTTGCCCTTGAGTCCAACCATCAATCGTAATCATAAAGGTTTGTTGAACATCATAAGATTGTGTTGTGCCGAAAGTAGTTGCTGACGAAGTAATACCGTTAAAAGAAGTTCCAGCCATTTGGCTCTGTGTCGTTAAAAAACAATCTGTACCTGACATTCGTTGGCACTGCGATACATCGCGAGCCATCACTGTAATGTTAAATGACCCTGATTGAGGTGGTTGATTCCAGCTAAAGATAGATTCTTGTACTGTACCACCAGTAAAGTTCCCTGATGATCCACGCATCCATCCTGTCGGAGCTTGTACGAGTGCCCAAGCCACTTGGCTAGAGGCTCCTGTAACTTGAAAACCAATCTGTACAGGCAATCCTCTTGGAAAACTTAAGGCAGTTCCGCCCGATCCAGAAAAATTTTGCATTGAAGTAGAACCCAATGTTGATAATGGATTTGTTTGCATGATTTGTGTGCCTGTCATTCCAGGTAAAATAGGGCGTGCTTGAATTTGCATCATGGAACTTGTCGATGGAAAACCAAGAGCATTAGTTCCTAAGGCTTGATTTCCAAAAGTTGTTTGCGAACCGCCGAGTCCATTATTGTTTAAGCCATTACCTATCGTATTACCATAATAGTAAGGTGACGGGCTTGGTCTTACGGTTGCTGTTGTCTGTTTTTTGTCGCTTTTACATGGGACAAAAAATGGTATGCAAAGCATCACGATCAACACCATAAAAAATTTGTTAATTCTTTGATTGTTAATAAACATAAAAATCTCCTCTCAATATTAGTTATAAAAAATCCATGCTGTTCCAGGTCTATATTACCCTTATCGGCATTTTTAGTGTTTTTCTTAAATTTATTTTATTGTTCTAATGATTTCATATAGATGCTGTATTGAAATTTCAAGCCTTACAAATTTTTTTAGATCATTTCTTAATATCTTTAAAGATGGAGCCGATAAAACTTAGGTGTTTTTATTTAGTTTAATTGGAGGATAAAAACAGATGGCTAGTAAGACCGAAAAATTTAAAACAGTTGTATTAACAAAAGACCCAAAGTTTAAGTTTTCTTCGTTTCAGATGATTAATAACCTCGCATTTCCAGCGGAGAAAATTGCATTTGAGTCGATTGAATCTTTAAGAAATATGTTGTCATTCGATGCGGATGCTCAAAACGTCATTGTGGACGGCAATTTTTTTGATGATAAGACAAAATTTAAAGAGCTTGTTGCAAAACTATTTGACGGTTTTGATGCAAACCGTTTTTCTGCTTTATTTGTGTATACTCCAGATCAAAAAGAAGTGGCGAAGGAATTGGATGCTAAATATCCGATGGTGTTTTTTAGAGCACACCCTCCTAAAAAACCAGATTTTACTGATGCATTTTATAAGAGGGTAAAAGCTGCTCCTGCTCAAGTTACGGCTCAAAATAATAAGCAACCGCAACAACAACCAAAAGGTAATGCGAATTTTTTTGAAGCAAGCGAACATGTGAAAGTTACCCTCGAAAATATCAATAAATTGAGTAAAGACCGAACAGCCATTGCCGATTTGCTTAAAGTGGGTCAACGATTTAATGGTGTATTCGGCACATTTGCTTTCTTTGCAGCGAAAGAAGGGTTTTGTCAACTCAATCAATTAGGAATTGTCATTGACGATATTTGTCGTACCTATGAATTCGATCAAACTAAAAAAGAGATTGCTGAGTCGCATGTACAATTTTTGCTGAGAACAGCGAAATGTGCTTTTTTAATTTTAAAAGAAATGCGAGAAGGTGCGGAAAAAATTTCTCAAGGGCTTGATCAGGAATTGCAGGCGATTATGGATTATCATAGCAAAGCAGAAGATATTTCTAAGCGTAAATCACATGATCAATCAGGTGTGGATAATTTGCTTGATTCTCTTTTTAAACAAAATGCGAGTTAAGATCATCCTGTCAGCCCCAGCGAACGACGTGAGCGTCTGGGGATCTTTAATCATTAATCATATTTCCAAGCCCCGTTGTCAATTTTGTTTTAGCAGTAACATTATTCACGCTAGTGGACATCACAGGGTCAATCCACCCTTGAAAGTTTTGATCAGATTGTTTCGCTGTGGGAAAAGAAGTGCTTTGAGTTTGAAACACTGAAAAATCTCCCAGATTCAAATTTGATTTTGAATATTCTTCATGATCTTCTTTCGCGACATACAATCTAAATTCATTCTCGCCATATGCGATGCTTCCTTCATTGGATGGATCGAGAGGATACACATTTAATTGAATATCAAATCCACTTTGCAATTTAAAATTTTCAACTTCATCAGAATTAAGAGCAAGACCATAAGAAAACTGACTAGGTTCCACCAAATTTTTTCCTGTTGTTTCATTCGTCAAATAAAAAGTGTCTCCTTCTTTCACAAAATCAGAAGAAAGATTGAGTGAGATTACGCTTCGAGACTGAAAAAAAGTTCTTGCGGATTTAAACCCCAAAATAATTTCGATGGGTTCAAGAATTTTTTCGGCGGCTTCTTTAATTTCTTCCGCAACTTCTTCTATTTGATCCTTACTATCAGCCATTTCCTGTACAGAGCTACGATTCAATCCACCACCTGATGGGGGGCCAAAGGGGCTTTTTCCTCCTGAACGGCAACTTAATAAGAGAGTAATAAAGATAAAATATATGTAGAATTTAATAGGCACAAAACCTCCTACCTATATTCATTTTCGGATGATTTTAAAATAATTTAAATTTTATTAAAGTATTGAAGTAAGGCTAACGGTATTAGGATGTTAAAGAACCTGTGATTATGTGGCTATAACTTCAGCACTCTTTAATCCCTCGGTGGGGTTAATTTTTGCAGCACGCCATGCAGGAAAAATACTGGCTAATACACTGAATAATAAGCTGACGCTAAAGACAGAAAGGTAGACTTTCAAATCATACTCGACAGGGAGCTTGGCTAATAAGTATAAATCCGGCAGTTCAATGAATTGATAGTTTTGTAAGAGGTAACTAATCAGCAATGCTAGTACAACTCCCAAAAAACTTCCAACGAGGCCAATATAAAATCCGTGCAGAATAAATGAATTTAAAATTTGTTTTTGTGAAGCTCCGAGAGACTTAAAAATGGAAATGTCTTTTTGCT
>CAZFSQ010000286.1:0-3804 GCA_964521975.1 uncultured Oligoflexales bacterium
CTTTCTCTCTAAATGTTCGCAATAATATCGGATCAACTTTTAGGCTGATAAGTTTTGATTTTTGTCTGGCGTCAGGATCTTGCAATAACAAATAATCTTCCAAAAATTGCACAACCTGCTCAGGAGTTGGTTTTTTCATTTTACGTCCTTCAATTTTTTCACGTCATCCATATCTTGAGGTCTACCAGAATCTAACTTCATCTTGATCAAATCTGATTTAGAAACAATATAAATTTTTTGCTTTAAAAAATTTAATGAATCTCGTTTCATTTGCGACAAATCATGCGTAATGACAATATCAACAACCTCGAGTGGATTGCGAGGATTGTAAAAACTCCACGCAATTAGATTTCTATTTTTTATATATTCTTCTCTAAAATGAAAAACATCATTTGCTTTCACAGGTAATCGCGATAAAAAACCAATTTCATTTAACGCTTTTTCGACTGCTTCAAATTGTTTTTGGGCGTGCTTAATAATAAAATCAATATCATGAGTGCCTCTAAATACACCGTGTAAAGCCACCGCATACCCACCCACGATCGCATATTCAACTTTATGTTTTTTAAATGCCTGACAAATTTTTAATAAGATATGCATATACTGTTTATTGTAACACATAAAAGTATATACCGGTATATACTTTAAATATTTCATTTCACAGAAAATTTGATTTTGGTATGACTACTACATGCCCATTGCATCGAATCAGCATCAAGAACTCAACTTCCACCCCAACCTTCAAAGATGGTTCACCCAGACATTTGAAGCCCCTACTGAAATTCAAAAAAAATCTTGGCCTCTCATTGCTCAATATAGAAATGTTTTAATCGCCGCCCCAACAGGATCAGGGAAAACACTGACCGGATTTATGAATTCTATTGACCGCATTTTAAAAAATAAAATTGATGTCTTAGAAAAAAACAATTTTATTGATACTGTTTATGTTTCCCCTCTTCGGGCATTAAGTCATGATATTCAAAAAAACTTACTAATCCCTTTAGAAAATATCGACTCTTCCATTACCGTTGCTGTCCGAACGGGCGACACCCCACAACACGAACGTCAAGCAATGCTCAAAAACCCACCGCACATTTTGGTCACCACTCCTGAATCCCTTTATTTACTTATCACCTCTGTCAAAGCTCGCGACATGTTTGCACAAGTAAGAACAGTTATCGTCGATGAAATTCATGCTTTAGCTCGCGATAAACGCGGTTCGCATTTATCGTTGACCTTAGAACGTTTGCAAAACCTTTCCGAATTTTCTATTCAACGAATTGGGTTATCCGCAACACAAAAACCACTTGATCAAATTGGAAAGTTTCTCGTTGGCTCTAACCGTTCTGTTGAGATCATAGATTTAGGACACACAAGACAGATTGATATCGCTATTGAAGCCCCCAAAATCCCTCTCTCAGCTATTTGTTCTCAAGATGTCTGGGATGAAGTTTTTGAAAAATTAATTACTCTCATCGAATCTCATCGCTCTACATTGATTTTTGTCAACACACGTCGTATGGCTGAACGCATCACCCATCATCTTTCACAAAAAATCGGTGATGATAAAATTGCATCCCATCACGGAAGTTTATCTAAGCAGCTTAGATTATCAGCCGAAGATCGACTAAAAAATGGAGAGCTTAAAGCTATTGTCGCAACCGCATCACTTGAACTTGGCATTGACATTGGTTATATCGACCTCGTTTGTCAAATTTCTTCCCCTCGCAGTATTGCTGTTTTTTTACAACGCATCGGTCGCAGTGGCCATCACTTAAAAGCAATCCCCAAGGGCAGGATTTTCCCACTCACACGCGATGAACTATGTGAATCAGCCGCAATTTTATATGGAATTAAAAATGGAATTTTAGACTGTGTTGAAATTCCCGAAAAACCTATCGACATTTTATGTCAGCACATTATTGCGGAGTGTTCTCACGAGTCTTGGCGTGAAGATAAACTTTTTGAACTTGTGCGAGAATCTTATCCCTATCGCAATCTTTCGCATCAAGAGTTTTTAGATATTCTCAAAATGTTAGAAGACGGATTTAGCCCACAAAATAGTAAATACTCGCTCGTCATGCGAGATCGCACCACCGAACAAATCAAATCAAAACGTAATGGAAAATTGATCGCTTTAACTTGTGGCGGAGCCATTCCCGATCATGGTGATTATCGCGTTATTCTGCAAAGCGATGGCACTTTTTTAGGAACTATCAATGAAGATTTCGCTATTGAGAGTATGCGAGGGGATATTTTTTGTTTGGGAAATAATTCATGGCGAGTGGAAAAAATTAGTGTCGGTGAAGTTTTAGTGAGTGATGCCCATGCAGCCCCACCTTCTATTCCATTTTGGTTAGGTGAAGCACCTGGTCGCACCTGGGAACTCAGTCAATTGATTTCCGAGTTACGGAAAAATGTTTTCACACTTCCCTTAACTTCTTTTAAAGAAAAATTAGTTCTTTCCAATGAACAATCCGATTTTCCGTTACAACAAATTATTGATTATATCGCCCTGCAAAAAACAGCCTTCTCCGATCAAATTCCATCACAAGAAATAATTTTCTTTGAACGTTTTTTTGATGAGTCAGGTGGAATGCAACTTGTTATTCATGCCCCCTTTGGCATAAGAGTCAATCGTGCTTGGGGACTCAGTTTACGCAAACGTTTTTGCCGCACATTTAATTTTGAGTTGCAAGCAGCGGCCACTGATAATGGATTGCTACTTTCTCTATCAACTTCACAAAGTTTTCCACTGGATCGCATGTTTCAATTGTTACCAAGTCATCTACTCCGCAAAATTTGTATTCAAGCCATTCTTGCAGCACCGATGTTCAATATTCGTTGGCGATGGAATGCCTCTCGTGCTCTTGCGGTTAAACGCCAAGATAAAGGATCGCGGGTACCACCGCATTTGCAAAGAATGCGTTCGGATGATCTATTAACGCAAGTTTTTCCTATGCAAACCGCATGTCTTGAAAATATTGTGGGTGATATTGATATTCCCGACCATCCTCTCGTCAAACAAACTGTTCACGACTGTTTAACTGAAGCTATGGATATCGAACGACTGGAAAATGTTTTAAAAAAATTTGAGAATAAAGAAATTGAATTTATCGGTATCGACACACGAGAACCCTCACCCTTTTCTCATGAAATTATTCACGCTCAACCCTATGCATTTTTGGATGATGCCCCTCTTGAGGAAAGACGTACTCGTGCCGTCATGACGACTCGCTTTCAAAATATCTCTCAAGCAGAAGACTTAGGAAAAATTTCTCTCGCCGCTCAATCGCTCATCGCCGCACAAATCCAGCCTGATATTCGCAATGAAGATGAGTTATATGATCATCTCAAAAACATGGTTATGGTTAGTGATGGGGAGCTTTCTCGCTGGCAAGAATTTACAACATCGCTCCTCCAAAAAAATCGCATCGCTCTCTGGAAGAAAAAATATTTCACCTATGAAAAAATAAATTATCTCAAAATTTTATATTCAGATTTTTCTATTCTCTTACCCGAACATTTATCGATGCACACTTTTGACACACCTGATGATGACACTGCACTGCTCGAATTGATTCAAGCCTATTTGCATCGTCACATTCATGCCAGTGAAGAATCCTTAGCACAATCACTTAAAATTTCTTTGACCGATATTCAATCAGCATTACTTAAATTAGAACAAAGAGGAACCGTTCTCCAAGGAAATTTTTTCTCCAGTGAAAATAACAAAACCTGGTGTGAACGATCTCTCTTAAAAAGAATGCATCGCGTCACGATTGATGGTCTACGTAAAGAAAT
>CAZFSQ010000287.1:0-3802 GCA_964521975.1 uncultured Oligoflexales bacterium
TATTCATTTTATCAAAACCCCGCCGATGAAATTACACTCGACTTGATTTTAAAAAACACAAGAAAATCTGAAAATAAAATTAAAGCAGAATTAGATAAAATATTTTTATTAACACAAAATATGAAAATAAATCATGAGCAAATCAAAATCTGGAAGACTCAAAATATTCCGTTCATAATTTTTGATTTGGACAAATCATCAAAAAATAATTTTGTTTGGCATGAACTAGAAGAAAAAAAAGACATGAATTGGATTTTTCGAGCAAGCGATCCTAGAAAACCTTACTCCGCAGTGCTCTATATCAGAAAACACGGAATAGAAAATGTTTTTTTTATAATGCCATAATGTCATGCCCAACAACTCCCGAAGGGAGAAGTGCCTGGGCATCTTAAAAAATTTTAAGCAATCTCTCTTGTCCAATTTCTTTCAAAAACAAAGCAAGCCTTGGCCCCTGAGATCGCCCAATCAACGCATGGTAAATATGTTTGAAAAATTCTTTCGCTTCTAATTGATATGCCTTAATCGTTCTATCATAAATGAGCTGCTGCAATCCTTGAACATCAAGAGAATTAAATTCCGCACTCTGAATAATTTCTTTAAGTGTTACAAAAGAGGGGTGCAAATTTTCAGGAATATTTTTTAAATCCACTTTTTCATTCTTAATTTGATACTTAAACTCATCGGGGGCTGAACTCGATAACCAGTTCCATGCTTTTTGTGCTCGTTTCATAAAATAATTTTTATCTAAGGGTGTGCTCGTTTCGCTTTGATAAAATTTGCTCCATGCTCTTTCCATATCACCTGCACAAATTTGGAGTCTGTCACAAAGCTGACGAAAAGGTGGCCGAAACGGAATATGCTCTGGCATTTTCCCATCAATAAGCGACAATTCATACGAACGTCGAATCATTTGCATTTTAGGAGATGTATCCGTTTTGTTTTCAAAAATATTTTTTTCAGCTCGATCAAATTCGTCATAAACTTTAATCACGTCTTCATCGAAGGCGAGAGAAAAATCATGATTGGGCCGATGCTCCGCAAAAATCCAACGAATCATCTGAGGATCGTAAACTGATAACGCATTCGACAGAGTAAACAATTCTCCCTTGGAAGAAGACATTTTTCCTGCTCCACCTTTGATCATCACAAAATCATATTGCAAATAAGTTGGGGCATCTTTATTCCATAATTTTTTAACAATTTTAGAAGCTGTATCAAAGGAACCACCTTCACTCGAATGGTCTTTTCCACCGGGTTCAAAATCCACATTCTCAAAAGCCCATCGCATTGGCCAATCTGTCCGCCAATTGAGTTTAATCGTGGTGCATTGACGAATATCCGTTGTTGCTGAATGATGGCACGAAGCACATTCATAACTGTAATTCCATTCTCCATCATATCGCTCAAATACCATTTCATCTTTCAAACATTTTTCGCAATAGATGCTGGTAGGCAACCAATCTTTTTCTAATGGTTCCGTTCTAAATGTGTTGAGAATATCGACGACATCTTGACGATGCTCCAAAGCGTGACGAATTTGTACCGCATAAAATCCAGAGCTGTATCTTTGATGTTGGTGAATGAATTCAGGTGCAATGCCCACGTCCGTAATTTCTTTTTCAAAGGGAGCACAATTCGCAGCTGCATAACTTTCGAGCTTTCCCCAAGGGTCTGGAACACGACTGATCGGACGACGCAATTCTTTTTTCAACATTTCTTGGTTGGGTAAATTCACGGGTACTTTGCGAAAAGTATCGTAATCATCCCAGCTATAGATAAATCGCACTTTTTTTCCAAGTGCTTTCAGTGCTCGTGCCACAAAATCCACCGTAATAACTTCACGAAAATTTCCGATGTGAACTGTACCTGAGGGAGTTATACCACTCGCTACCGTATAAAGTTCTTTCTCGCCTTTTTCTGCGATCACACGACTTGCTGCAATGTCTGCCCAATGAGGTGATAGAGGTTTCATCATTTATTTAATTTGCCTGAGTCGATTTATTTTATCTATAAAAAAAGCTGCTCCTAAAGAGAAACTTATCACTTGAATGATGAGTGATGCAGGAAAAAGCATTCTATAATCGCAAACAGTAACCACGAACAAATAACCGGCTGCGTATGATAAGGGCACGAGTAATAATAATCGCAAATTTTTTTGTCGAAAAAAAATAAGAAAGAGAAAAACCCCTACCAAAAACCAAACCAAGTGATTACCTAAAATAAAACTCATAGGAAAAGAATTTAACTGATTTCCAACAGCATTATAACGATTCTCTCGGCAATGCTGTGTGTCTGGATGAGTAAATTTTAAATCAAAATCGTTTTTAGCGATGTAACCATTCACGAGATACTTCCTAGACAAGCTATTGCTGACACATAAAAATGCTTGCCATCGTAATTTTAAATATCCCGTTGTAGATTTCTTAATAATATCGAAATAATCGTTTACAATTTCATCATGCTCTTGATGATAGTCTTTAGATAGAGCATCTATCGCGGAATAATGTCCTGGATAAAATATTTTTTCTGCTAACGGATAATCAATGTAAGAGTGGATCGATTTATTCTGACAAATACCAGGTTGTTCAACACATAAACTAAACAACTCAAAAATCAAAACTCGATCATTAATTACAGATTGTATATGAAAAATTTTTGTCATGAAAATATTGAAGAACGTCGATAATAATATGGGTGCCAAAAACAAACCATATCGTGAGGATGATCGACGCATTCTGGCAGGACATTGTTGAAAAGACATCACGCCAAAAACAGGGACTAGAAAAATAGCGTTATGGCGTATAAGCAAAGAAACCGCCATAAAGATATTCATTATTAACCAAGGATAAATTTTTTCGTCACTAAGGCAACGAACATAGAAAAAACCAATCCACAGCAATAAACATGCTAGAAAAGAATCTTTCCAAAAAGTCATTAAGTAAAAAGGTAAAGGAGAAAAATCTAAAGAAAAAATAAGAATAAAAATGAGTAAAAAAAATTCAGGCAAGTATTTATTTTCAACTTTAGGCATCAGATATCGTATGATCTCTGATCCAAGAAACAGAATTCCAAATAATCCCATCAGGATTTGGAAAAACATGAACCCATCTAAGCCCAATCCTAAATTAATAAAAAATCGCAAAATAAGAATGAGGAGGGGAGAATGTTGATCGGTTAATTGTAGACTAAGAGCCATACGATATTGGTCGAGAGAATCGTTTGACATTAACCCTGGCCGAAACAAACCCCAAAAATAGTACGCAACGAAAAACGTAATTAGATAAATGAAATATTTAAAATATTGCTCTGTAAATTTTTTAATTCTTAATACACTCATTCTTAATGATGTCGAATCTACCACCTTCTTTACATTCACCTAAAGTTGATTCAATCACAAGTGCGTTATTATTGCTAATATCTGGATTTGTAATACTTCCATTAGGATTAGGCAATACAGGAGGCTGTGGTTGAATAAGAGATTTTTCGCTATATAATCTCATCAAATTAGCTGTGCCAAAAACTTTACCGGTAATATTTTCTTTGAGTATCACGCGACCTTCATATAAAAGTCCTTGCGATGTTTGCCAAGAAAATTCTCCAAGATTGATACTCGGTCCTGCTAAGATTTTCATTTGACAATCCATGCCATTTCTTGCTCCATCAATTTTAAATGTAACGGATGTGTCGGAAATTTTTCTTCCTTCTATGCCGGGTTCAGAAATTCCAGCACAGTTGCTTAATCTATAAGATAGATCCGTCTTAGTTAAAATGCTCTGCGAAACGCCATTCAATTCTACTTGAA
>CAZFSQ010000288.1:0-3796 GCA_964521975.1 uncultured Oligoflexales bacterium
CATTTGAGAGCAATAGGAATATGCAAGAAAGTTGGTGTTGTAATAAATACGGCATCATATTCGGCCTTGTCCAACAATTCTTGGTAATCTTGATACACTTGAATATCCTGGTTCAGAGCGTGAATCATGTTCGTTAAAAAATCTTGTGGATCAGCAATAGCGGTTAATTTGACATTAGCTAGAGAATTTAAAATTCCCCCGTGCAAAAGCCCCATTTTACCAAAACCAATGAGTGCGATTTTCATTTAATCCAGTCCTTTCTTCGATTATTAACTTCGTATCTTATTTCTTTAAGTAATTGCAGAATAAATCCAAAGAAAAAAAGTTGAATACCTGCCATAATAAAAAGAGAAATAAAAATAAATGAAGGTAATCTTGTAAACATGTGTTTAATATCAAAACCAGCTTCAAACCAAATAATTCCAAAATAGATTAAAGCCGTCATGATTAAAAGTACACCCGTGGAATAAAGAGCTTTTAAATGCAATTTAGATCGTAAAAGTAAAACAGGTAATGTCCAAAAAATATAAGTTGGAATGGAGCCCACAACTCGCGATTTACCCTCTTGTCGAGGATGCCACACACTACTAATTTCTTTAATGCGAAAACCTTTTTCAGCAGCATCAATGATCGTCTCTTGTACATAAGTATGAGTGCCAATCATTTCGAGTTCTTCAGCAACAGATCTTCGCATCGCTCGTAACCCTCCATGAGAATCGGTTAGAGGTTGCTTTGTGAATGATCGCAAAATAAAAACCAGAATGTGGATTCCGAAACGATTCTTGAATCTATATTTGTATTTTAATAAGCCCTCGGATAGAAACCGCGAGCCTAGAACCATGTCGGCATCTTCATTTAAGAGCGGATCTAAAAATCGACCAAGCTCACCGGCTTCGCTCTGACCATCAGCATCCATTTGCACGATATAATCGCAATCTGTAAGTGCCGCAGCTTTTAAACCTTTATACATGGCGGAACCTAATCCCTTGCCGCCACCATTAATGACAATAGCTCCCGCGTCACAGGCAATTTTCCGTGTGCGATCAGTGGAGTCATCAACAACTAAAATTTTTTCGACTTGATGTCCTAGTTTAACAATTTGCTCACGAATATTTTGAATCGAAGTAGCAATTGTCTTTGATTCATTTTTTGTTGGTAGGACAACACTGATTTTTTTACCTGCCAAGATTTTCTCCCTAAGAAATTTTCCAGAAACATTGATCTTAATCAAGAGCTATGGAATCATCAATATAGAATTGCAATACATTGTCTATGTTTGGATGCTTTTTTTAAGTTTAGACCACTCCAGCCCTAGTGAAGTTATTCCCCCTATTCCAAACAACACAGTTTTTGCGTATAAAATCAAATTCCATGCAATAGAAAATGCCAGAGCAGGTTCCTGTTCAATGTCATAAAATTTTAGAACATAGACACAGGCAACTTGAAAAACCCCGATTAGGCCGGGTGCAGCGGGAATCATCGACCCCAATACAAGAGATAAAATCATTAAAACAGCAACGCTAAAATTTAAATTAAAATTAAAATTATTAAATAAGATATAGGGGATCACGGATTCAATGCACCAGATTATCATGGAAATACTCAATACCTTAAAAATTTGTTTTGTGTTTAGGACAAGAAATATTTTTTTTATTTTGTGTGGGATGGGGATAAGAAAATAAGAAATAAGCAAGCTTAAAAAAATTCCATTCGCAATCCATACAAGCTTAACAAAAATAGAAGGAAGTATTAATGATTGATAGCTTCCATAAAAGAAGAAAAGATCAAAAAATAAAATAATTGAAATAAAATCATACATGCGTTCTGTCAGAATAGAAATGAGTCCATCTTTTTTTGAAATTTGATCTTTATTTAAAATGATTCCACGAAAAACATCACCTGCTCGTGCAGGAAAAATATAGTTTAAAAAATAACTGATATTGAGTAGATGAAATGCTTTTAAAAAATTAATGGAATGAGAATTTGACATTGCATTAATGATGAGCAACCAACGCTGCGTTCGTAGAAAAATAATAAAAATAGCGACAATGAAACATAAACCTACTGTTTTTATTTCCAAGTTTTTAAGCGAGCTTAAAAAAGCGTCTAAGTCTATTTTGCTAAATAAAAGATAGAGGCAAAGAAAGCTAATTAAAAAGCCGATCAGTAATTTTAATAATTTCATTTTTTCAGATTCATAGAATAAAATCCTATGCTATATTTTTAGAGCTATGTTAACAACTCAAAACGTTCTTGAATTTAATTCTGAGCAAGCCGGTAATGAAGCATATTCGCTGATGCAGAAACTTTTTCCCTTATGCCGTAGTATAACGGGAAAAGCATTTCGTGAGTCGCTACAAGTATTAAAGAGTTTTTTTCCTCTAACAATGCATGAAATTCCTTCAGGTTCAGAGGTGTTTGATTGGACTGTTCCTAAAGAGTGGAATATTCGTGATGCTTATATCAAAAATTCGAGTGGGAAAAAAATAATAGATTTTCAAAAAAATAATCTTCATGTGGTAAGTTACAGCCAGCCGATTCATAAAAAAATGAGCCTTGATGAACTTAAACCTCATTTGCACACTTTGCCAGAATTTCCTGATTGGATTCCCTATCACACCTCTTATTACAAAGATAATTGGGGGTTTTGTTTATCACATCACCAATTCTCTCAGCTTGAAAATGATACGTATGAAGTGGTGATTGATTCTTCCCTTGAGAATGGGGTGCTAAATTATGGAGAATTTTTTCTGCAAGGAAAAGTTTCGGATGAGGTTTTAATTTCAAGTTATTTATGTCACCCTTCGATGTGCAACGATAATTTGAGTGGCCCGGTTGTGCTGACAGCTTTAGCATCTTATTTAAAATCTTGTGATTTACATTATTCTTATCGTTTTATTATCATCCCTGAAACTATTGGAGCCATTGCGTGGTTAAATCGTAACGAACAAAGTATCAAGAAAATTAAGCATGGTTTAATTGCGACTTGTTGCGGTGATTCTGGACATTTGACTTTTAAAAAGACACGCCAAGGAAATACGGAAATAGATCGTATAGCAATAAAGATCTTAAAAGACTCAAATTGCAAATATGAAATTTTAGATTTTTTTCCTTCAGGAAGTGATGAGCGGCAGTTTTGTTCTCCAGGGTTTGATTTGCCTGTAGGGTCATTGATGCGAACTCCTTATGCTCGATTTCCAGAATATCACACCTCGGCAGACAATCTTGATTTTGTGCAGCCAAAATTTTTAGGCGATACGATTGAAAAGTATTTACATGTTATTTTCGTTTTAGAAAGTAATTTTAAATTGGAAAGTCAGTTTCAAAAATGTGAACCACAATTGTCAAAGCGAGGGCTTTATAGTGATTTGGGTGGTATCAAAAAACATGCAATCAATAAGCAAGCCATTCAATGGGTGCTCAATTTATCCGATGGAAAAAATTCTTTACTCGATATTGCAGAGAGGTCCAATCTTAAATTTATGGATGTTAAGATGGCAGCCGATGTTTTATTGAGTCATGGAATTCTTAAAGCTGATTGACCCCAACATAACCACAACGACGGTTACCAAAATAATGACAGAAGAAAGAGCATAGACTTCAGGACTCACCCCTAGTTTCATCATCGAATATAATTTAAGGGGTAACGTATCATTGCCTGACCCTGCCGTGAAATAGGTAATAATAAAATCATCGAATGAGAGCGTAAATGCCATTAAAATTCCAGCAAGGATACCGGGCCAAATAAGAGGCAAAGTGATTTTAAAAAATGTTTCGCGTTGATTGGCTCCCAAAT
>CAZFSQ010000289.1:0-3787 GCA_964521975.1 uncultured Oligoflexales bacterium
GCCGCGAAACCTGTCGCGGCGTGCCTGCATTACATCTCGGTCTCGTAACGAAAGGTCCATTTTCAGGACAACCCATGATCATGATTCCTCATCCACCTATCGTACTAGGAGTTTTTCAAAAAAGTTGCGGACAAATTAACCAAAGTGCCGTTCAGACTCCTTGGCAAAATTTTTCACAAAATAAAAATACTCCCTCACAAAAATTTCTGGATACTTGTAAACCTATTCCTAAAATAAGGGATCTTTGCGAGGGAAATCCCAATCAATCTGGCTGTAAAATTTCATATCCTCATCAATCCAAAATTCCAGATCAAACAACACTAACTTTTCAAGGGTCCATTAGCCAATCGACATCATCGGGAAATACTTTTGTTCTCAATCAAGATTCACTATCCAATCGCGTGCGTTTGGTATCGCAATCCATCAAACCTACCAACCAAGAAGAAGCTACATCTTTTTGTCAAAAAAGTTTATTCGTCGCTCCTAAAAGAGATGATGAAACGATGAATGATAGGTGTAAAATTTCTCATGGAATCGCTGAAATCGGAACCTCCGGCGAGCTTATTTGCGTAAAATATATTGAAGTTCAAGAGCCAAAAACGATGCTCGACCGCACCTGCAATTTACATGTCGTTTTTATTGCCACCAATGGAAAAAAAGAGATTCAGTCAGTGCGTGCCCTCAAACCATAATCACCATTTACCTCACGACAGTGATTATGCTAAATTATCCATGTCTGCCAATAGGTTTTGAGCTCATTGGTTTTTTTAATTAGTTTTTTAATGGAGGTCCATTGGAAGTTTTAGACAGGTTTTCTTCAAAGTTTTATACTCAGGTTCGCCTGGTGGGTGGTCATAAAGGAAATGAAGTTGTATCTATAGATGAGGCTCTTAGAAGAGCATCCGACGAAGGACTTGATTTAATTCTTGTTGGCCCCGACTCCAAACCCCCCGTCGTAAAAATTCAGGATTTCAAAAAGATTCAATATGAGGCCAAGAAAGCTAAATCAAAGCATCAGCGAGTTTCTACAACAAAAGAAATTCAGCTAAAATTAAATATCTCCGACCATGATCTTAATACGAAAATTAATGCTATTAAAAAGTTCCTTGAACGAGGGGATAAAGTGAAAGCCAATGTGCGTTTCAAGGGACGCGAAAGAGAAAATCCAGAAAGAGCACAAGAGCTTTTTGACAAGATTTTATTGCAAGTAACATGCAAATCATCCAGAGTCAGAGGCCCCTCTCCCATCATGATTTTAGAAAAAAGTACCGAAGGTCAAAAGCCTAAAAATTAAGGGAATTCAAACTTAATTTTAATCCTTCAAGTTGCGTGTTCATATTTTCAAATTGTGCTTTTGTCGAAGCCACGACATCCTCTGGAGCATGTTGCGTAAAATTAGGATTCGCTAATTTTTGAGATAATCCTGCAAGAATTTTTTCAATACGCTCCAATTCTTTTTTCAATCGCAATTTTTCTTTTTCTGTATCCAGATATTTTTCAATAGGAATATAAATTTTAAATCCCCGACCTATGCCTGTAAGAGATTTTTTAGGAATAGAATTTTCGTTACAAAAATTGAGACTCGATAATTTTGCGAGCGATAAAATAATACTTTGATTATTTTCAACGACAGGTGTCAAATGTTTTTCTATTTCTAAAAACACTTCGATTAATTCCCCCGGCGGAACCTGAGCTTGGGTGCGAACCCGTCTTATTTCAGAAATTAGATCTTTTAAGCTTTCAAATTTATTTTTTTCTTCTGTAAAAATAAATTGTGCTTCACTCAAAGGAAATTTTGCAATCGCAAGACTCTTTTCTTTATTACCCCACCTAGGATGTGATGGGATTTTTTGCCAAATTTCTTCCGTCACAAAAGGAATCATAGGAGAAAGAATTCTCATGATGCCATCTAAAAGATAAACCATCAAAGAAAGATGCTCCTGTTTTTTTGTCTCCGATTCATACTGTAAAATGTTTTTGGAAATCTCAATTCCCCAATCACAATAATTATCCCACACAAAATGATAAATTTTACTCACCACTTCATTGATGCGATATTGGTCCATTAGCTGCGGAATTTCTTTTAACAACTCATGAAAGGAGGTTAAAAGCCATTTTTCGGAGAGGGATAAGATGCCCAGGCATTCCTCCCTTAGGGAGTCATTGGGCATGACAGGAATATCTTTTACATGATTCAATAAAAATCGCGACGCATTCCAAACTTTATTGATGAACTTTCCACCCACGTCAAAATCTTCTTCACTCATTTTAACGCGGCCACCAATCGGGGCTAAATAAACACAGGTAAAACGCAGAGCATCTGCCCCGTGGGATTCAATAATTTTTAGCGGATCAATCCCATTGCCTAAAGTTTTAGAAAATTTTCTTCCTTGCTTGTCACAAATGATGGAATTGAAATAAACATCTTTGAAGGGTAATTCTCCCTTTGTATAAAGTCCCACCATGACCATCCGAGCTACCCAAAGATAAATAATATCTGGACCCGTTACTAAAACCTGAGAAGGATAAAAAGTTTTTAAATCCTCGGTCTCATCAGGCCATCCAAAAGGACTTAGCGGCCAAAGCCAACTTGAAAACCATGTGTCCAAAACATCTTCATCTTGGTGAATGTCTTGACTATGACAATGAACACACTCCGATGGATTTTCAATCGCAGAGGTTACTTCACGACACTTTTTGCAATACCAAATAGGAATACGGTGACCCCACCAAAGCTGCCTTGAAATACACCAATCTTGAATATTTTCCATCCAATGAAGATATGTTTTTTTATAAGAATCGGGGAAAAATCTTAACGCATCATTTTTTGCTAGTTCCACAGCCTTCTCCGCGAGCGGTTTCATTTTCACAAACCACTGTAAGGATAATTTGGGCTCAATGACATCTTTACTTCGAGATGAGACGGGAACCGTATGCTTATAATTTTCTTCTTTTACTAAAATGTTTTTTTCTTTAAGCGTTTTAATCACTTTTTTTCGAGCAGAAATTCGATCCATTCCCTGAAATTCTTTAGGGGTATTTTCATTTAATGTCCCATCGTCATTTAGGATATTAATGGACGATAATCCATGTTTCTTACCTAATTCAAAATCATTGGGATCATGTGCAGGAGTAATTTTAAGAGCACCTGTACCAAATTCCATTGAAACATAGGAATCTAAAATAATAGGAACTATTCTTTCGCAAATAGGTACAATAACTTTTTTTCCGTGAAACTGTTTAAATCGCTCATCCTCAGGATTAATGGCGATCGCCGTATCCCCAAGCAAAGTTTCGGGTCGCGTTGTAGCAATCGTAATAAATTGCGAAGGATCGTCTTTCAATTGATAATTGATATGCCATAAATGGCCCTGCTGTTCTTCATTCTCCACTTCATCATCAGAAATTGCTGTTTTAAGTTTACAATCCCAATTAACGAGTCGTGTCCCGCGATAAATCAAACCATCTTGAAACAATTTAACAAAAATATATCGCACTGCTTTTGATAATTTTTCATCCATTGTAAATGCTTCACGAGACCAATCACATGAGCATCCTAACTTTTTTAGTTGCTCAACAATAATTCCGCCATGATGTTTTTTCCAATCCCATAGCCTTTCCAAAAATTTTTCACGACCAAGTTTTTCTTTGCTCAATCCTTCTTTGGCCAAACTTTTTTCCAGCATCATCTGCGTTGCAATCCCTGCATGATCGGTTCCCGGCAACCAGCAAGCATTAAAACCATTCATGCGATGGTAACTAATGAGAATATGTTGAATGGTATTAT
>CAZFSQ010000290.1:0-3750 GCA_964521975.1 uncultured Oligoflexales bacterium
CTCGCCTGACTCAATTGCAATTCTAAAACACCTTTCTGAAAAGGGATATTTTGTTATCAATCAAAAAAACACTGGTTTAAGCGCTGCTAGAAACCGAGGTATCGAACAAGCTGTTGGAAAATATATTTTAACTCTTGATGCAGATAATAAAATTCGTCCCCAGTACATAACTGAAGGCATCAAAATACTAAATAATGATTCCCTGGTTGGTGTTGTTTATGGGGACTGTCAAAAATTTGGACTTGAAAAAAAAATTGTTAAAGTGCAATGTTTTGATTTCGCTCCGCTTATTTTGAGAAACAGGATAGATGCTTGCGCTGTTTTTAGAAAAAAAATGTGGGAAGATTGCGGCGGGTTTGACACTCAAATGATGGGGTTTGAGGATTGGGATTTTTGGTTGACGGCCGCTGAGAAGAATTGGAAATTTCATTATATTTCAAAAGTTATGTTTGATTACCGAGTTCGTCGGGGTTCATTGCTTTCGCTTTGTAATCGACCCGAGAATGAAGAAAAACTCTTAGCGTATTTGACTGGGAAGCACCATCTTACCATTTGTGGTGAAATTAGCCGAATTGAAAAGTCGATGCTACCGAGCAGAATAAGGAAAAAGTGGAACAAGATTTCCGAGGATTTTTTTGAAAGGTTGATATTTAAATCGCGCGCTTCTTTTTTGAAAAGCAAACGTTTGAAAGAAACCGAGATTCTCCAAATCTCCGTCATTATTACCTGTTACAACCAAGGTGAGTGTATTGAAGAAGCAATCCAAAGCGTTGAAGCCTGTAAGGAAGTGAATTTCGAAATTATTATTGTTAATGAGGGCTCCTCTGATGACGCGACTAACAATGTGCTCAACAACCTTAAGCGAAAAGGATGCTTTGTTTTAGAGCAGACAGATGAAGGGTTATCAGCTGCTCGTAATAGAGGTATTGCGCATGCCAAGGCGGCGTATATTTTGATTCTTGATGCAAATGACAAAGCTCGCCCTGAGATGATGAAGTATGGAGCAGCGACTCTAGACCAATATGCTGACGTTGGGGTTGTTTATGGCGATTGTCAAAGATTTGGTTTTAAAAATGATATTTTTAAAACTGGAAAATTTAATATGTTGAAACTTATTCGAAGTAATTATATTTTTTCTCGTGCAATATTTCGCAAGAAAGTTTGGGAAGATTGTGGGGGGTATGATGAAGCTATGAGGGGCGGGTATGAGGATTGGGATTTCTGGTTATCTGCCGCAGAAAAAAAATGGAGGTTTTTTTATATCCCCGTCATTTTTTCTGATTATCTTAAGTGCAAAAATTCTATGATTGAATCGTTTCGAAAATCTAACGTTTCGATGGAAAGCATCTCTTATATTTACAGTAAGCATTACAAAATGATACGAGAGGTCTTGGGTAAATTAACAAAGCGTTCTCTGTTCTCAAAGCTATTCTAAAGATTAGAAGAATTTCAAATGCGCTATCATTTTTTAAAAAATCAGCGGTAAGCTTGTTTTGACAAAGTATTATTCGATAATAAGAAATTCCGCTATGTTTATCTTGAAGTCATTCGAAGGATTTTGAGAATATGTTGAATAGTCAACCACTTGTTTATTGTATTCTTCTTAATTGGAATTCTTTGGAAACGACCCGAACCTGTATTGCTAGACTGGAGAACCAAAGCTATCGTCAATTTGAAATTGTTATCGTTGACAATGACTCTCAAGATGGTTCAGGGGAAGTCTTGAAAAAAGAATATTCAAAATATTTTTTTATTCAAACTGGAAAGAATGGCGGATATGCTTGGGGGAATAATGCGGGAATTCGTTTTAGCTTAAAACGAAATGCGGATTTTGTTTGGATCGTAAATCCAGACGTGCGTGTATCAAAAAATACTCTTGCCGAAATGGTTCGTTTTATGGGCGAAAATAATCAAGTAGGTATTTGTGGACCTCGAATTTTATGGCAGAGGCCTAAGATTGAATATCAAATGATCGGAATGAAATACTGTGAAGAAAATGCTTTCTGGCCAGAGGGGCATATTATAAATGATTTTTCTCCAGAAAAACATACGCTTCCCATTGATGCTGTAAGCGTTATTGGGTGTTCTATGCTTGTTCGAAAAGAAGTATTTCAGGGGATTGGATTGATTCGAGAAGATTTTTTTATGTACCATGAAGAAGTAGAGTTTAATTTAAGAGCTCAAGATGCCGGCTGGCGGACTGTTGTGTTACCTTATATTTGTGATGAGCATGATAAGCGCCAGAATGAATGGGTTGCTCGCAAAAGTTTTTATTTGGCGAGAAATTTTGTCTATCTTGCCAGAATAAGAAGAAAATCTTTTAGAAAAACTATTTTAAAGGCTTTTTCATCGAAAACGTTTTTAAGGACTTTAAAACATAAGGGCTATAAAGCTGCGCTTAACTATCTTTTGTCATTTGTGGTTGGAATGTTCAACCCTTTAGGACCAGCACCTAAGCTTTAATTGTATTCCGAATGATTAGAATTACGGGCGATCAAATTTGGATTTAAAACCCCTTATTAGTGTCATTATTCCTGTTAAAGACCGCACACATCTTTTGCTGGAAACTCTGGAGAGCGTTAAGAGCCAGACCTATAAAAACCTTGAGATTATTTTAATCGATGATGGTTCCTGTGAAATGCTTGATGATCTAATTAAAAAGACGCTTGATCAATACAGCTTTAAGCTTTTAAGAAATCAAGAATCGAAAGGTCCGGGGTACTCACGGCAAAAAAGTTTGGAAGAATCTTCGGGGGATTATGTCATCTATCTTGATTCAGATGATATTTTACATCCTGAAATGATGACAAAGTGTGTTGAGTATATGGAGAAATATCCAGAACTCGGCATGTGTTATGTTACAACCCGGGAATTCCAAAAGCTGGATGATTTGAATAAGGTAGATCAATTAAAAATAAGAAGAAGATCGGATCAGCTCATTTCCGAGAATCTTATTTATGAAATTTTGAAAAATAAGCGAATTTGGGAGACAGCGTCTTGCTGTTGGAAGAAGAAAGCTGTTCTTAATTTTGAGTGGCCCATTTGGTGGGCCGAGGATTATGCTTACGATATTCAGGTTGGAACTCAGGGCCTTCATATAGGGCACATTGCTGAAACACTTTGTTTTTACAGAAACAATGAAGAAAACTCGTCTAAAAAAATTCACTGGCCCTTTTACAGGCTTCATTTGCTGGGATTTGCTCTTAACCATATTGAAGCTTCGGAACATATTGATTTGCTAAAAAAGAAGGAACTGAAAAGGCTTATTTTTTTTCAATTTGTTAAATGGCGATTGCGAGTTTCAGATTCTAATCTTGTTAAAATTTCAGATCCTTGCATTAGCGCTTGGGCACAGAATTTTTTTCTAAAAAACAAGCTGACCTTGAGATTGATGCAAAAAGTAGCGCAATGTTTAAATCTATGAACCCAAACCCCATAGTTAGTCTGATTATTCCATTTAAAGACCGGAAAGAGCTTCTTTTAGAAACTCTAGAGAGCGTTAAAAGTCAAAGTTATAAGAATATAGAAATTATTTTAGTGGATGATGCTTCTGAGAAACAATTAGAGCCATTGCTTGAAGAAAGGCTTAAAGGTTTTTCGTGGAAGTATTTTAGAAATGTTGAATGTAAGGGGCCGGGGTATTCTCGTCAAAGGGGAGTGGAAGCATCTTTAGGTCAATATGTTATTTATTTGGACTCCGATGATATTTTACATCCTGAGATGGTTAAAAAATGCGTGGAATATATGGAA
>CAZFSQ010000291.1:0-3733 GCA_964521975.1 uncultured Oligoflexales bacterium
TTCCTGACAAAAATAAAAAACAAAATAAAAAATATTTTTTAAATAAAGACATCGCAAAATCTCCTTCTCAATTTAGCTTAATTTTATCATGGAAAATTTTTCAACGTGACGGGCAATTCTTTCATGGACAATTATTAATTTTATAAATTTAATAATTTCTTGAAAATTCATTTTAATTTAGAACTATTACAGTAAAAACATTCCTCCTCACTACATAGAATTTCTTATTTTTTTTTTTTATTTCCGAGAAAGCCTATATCAACTATCTAATGGAGGCAGAAATGTTTAAAAATTTATCGGTAAGTAAAAAATTAGGCTTATTCACTGGAGCTATACTGGCAATTATTCTTTTTATTGGAATCACCGCTGAGATAATTACGCAAAATTTGTCAAAGAGAATTAGTTCTCTTGCCCACGAAAAGCTGCCTTCTATGCATAAAATGGTTTTACTCGATATGATGCATGATGGAATTCGAGCTAACGTTCTTTCTTCGGCTCTTTATTCTAATGGAATTGAAGTAAATACTGCCGAAGAAATTCAGAGTGAATTAAAAGATTTTACAACGAACATGAATAACTTTATGTCAGAGATTAATGCATTACCTCTCAGCTCAGATATTAAATTAGCTATTGAACCCGTATTGCCTAAAATAGAATTCTATATCCAACAAGCAGAATTAATTGTTCAGATTGCACTGACAAAAAACAAGGCGAAAGTCTTAGCTAAAATGCCTGAGTTTAATAATGCGTTTGAAGAACTCGAATTGGTTTTAGGTAAATTAGGTGAACTGATCGAGTCCGATGCTCAAGTATATGATAAAGAAAGCACTACATTTGCAAAAAACGCTGAGTTAATTAATTATGGTTTAATTATTTTTGGTTTCGTTTTTGGATTATTAGCTTCTTGGCTTGTTATTTCACAACTTAACAAACAATTACGAGAAGTCATTACCAAATTATCAGATACCTCTGATGATGTGACAAAAAGTATTTCAAAGTTGGATCAATCAGCACAAAAACTTTCTAGCGTTGCGACAGAGCAATCTGCCGCAATTGAAGAAAGTGTTGCTAGTATGGAAGAAATGACCGCGATGATTTCTCAGACAGCCAACAACTCAAAAAACTCACAGCAAATTGCTTCCGAATGTTCTGAAGAAGCCTCAACAGGAGCCAAAATCATTTCTGAAATGGTTACTGCCATGGATGAAATTTATCAAAACACGGCCAATTTAGAAAAAATGGTGAACCTTATTCATGAAATTGAATCTAAGACTAAGGTCATTAATGACATTGTTTTTGAAACAAGACTTCTTTCTTTTAACGCCTCCATTGAAGCTGCTCGTGCAGGAACTCATGGAAAAGGGTTTGCCGTTGTCGCCGAGGAAGTCGGAAAATTAGCCTCAATGAGTGGTAAAGCCGCTGATGAAATCAGATTATTACTTGAAAGCACAACAAAAGAAGTGACTCAAACAGTTAGCATCACCCAAGAACGAGTTAAATTTGGGAAAAATGTTTCTACTCAATGCTCAGATTCATTCAAAAAGATGCAAGAAACCATTTTTAAAATTGAGCAAATCATCGGCAATATTTCTACAGCTAATCAAGAGCAAGAACTTGGGGTAAAACAAAATCAAAAAGCCATGACAGAACTTGAACGACATACACAAGACAACTCACAAAACTCTAATTTACTCGCAGGTGAAGCCAATCACTTGTCTAAAAGCAGCACCCTTCTCATGCAATCCGTTCATTCCATGCAAAATCTTGTGGGAGGGAAAAATAAAAACAAAACAGAAAATACTCCACAAACTCCTTCTTCTTCCTCTGAAATAAAAGTTTCAGAGAATGCTCTTATTAAAAAACTAGAGCCGAAAAATCGCAATAGCAATTTTTGGAGGAAATCAGCTTAACTTTTGGTGGGATAAAATTAAAATGTTCACTGAAGATTTTAAAAATTTTACTCCTAAGAAAAATAGCTTAACCCTTATTTTAGGTCAGCCTTTTAGCAAAAAATCGGAAGTGCCTCAAAAATTGTTTCCCGATATTTCTAATGCCTGCGTGATTGGAACTTCTTCGATTCAAGACCTAAATTATTTAAAAAGAATTCAAGAACTAAAAAATTTACGGCCCAAGTCATGGGTTTCCCTCGATGCTCCCGATCATTTGGAAAACGTTATCCTTGAAATTTCAACCATGCATGATCTCATTGTGATTGATTCCCTCAACCAGTGGCTCACCGAGATAGTTGTCTCAAAGTGGAAAGAGAAAACTCTTCCGCAGTGGGAAGATGAATTAAAAACAAAACAAAAAATTTTAGAAAAATCTTTTCAAATCATTCAAGAGAAAAAAAATAATTTTCAAATCGTTTTAATTTCCTCGGAAATTTCTTCTTCACTTTCTCCTCCACACACTTTATCAAAATTTTTGCGGCAACATATTTCCCTATGGAATAACTGGGCTGCTGAATTATCCGACAATGTTTGCTATATGACTGCAGGAATTCCGAGATGGATAAAATAATAATATTTATAATTTTCTGTTTATTTACTCTTCCTCCAAAATTTCTTCTCGCAGGACCTGAGAATGAACTGCCTTCCCTTCAAGTTGTTACACACCTGGAAAATTGTCCGTCGGATCCGTGTGCTCAAACCGCACTCATAACTATTTTCAATGTAAGAGGCTTTGAAGAAGCAAAGCAAGAGACAAAAAAAATTCTAAAAGATGTCGATGACGACAATATTATTTTAGTTAATATCAATGAAAATAGACGCACAGAATATGAAGATAGAGCCTCAAGTTTAGTCTCAGATAGACAGCTAAGCGAAATAAAAAAAATTACATTTCCAGTCGAGTCTCTTGAAGAGAAACCTTTTTACCAAAAACACGAAGGAACTTTTATTATTTCTAAAGCCATCTATGCTGGGACTGTCTATGGTTTAATTGCTTATTTTCAGACCCTATCTCCCTCTCTTGGTTTTGCTTCGGGAATTTTGACAGGATTTTTTTTTAGGACATTGCAAAAAAACTCTGACCCCATTGTTACCTGGATCAGTAAACATGGTTTTAAGCCTAATATTACCTCTTCTCCAAACGCTCCAATTATCGAACGATTTGGTAAACAATTTCTTTACTCATTTACCTTTTTATATTTTCTTCAACAACTGAGTTTTGCCATGCCCCTTCAAGACTCATTAAAATATGAAAACGTAGAGCTTCTTGGTTCAACGATATTAAAGAATCAGTTTTATACTTTAGGTTTAAGTGAATACTTTTTCTTATTGCGTTTTAATAGTCTAAGTCCCTTAACTCCTGAACAAGAAAGCCGATTGAATATCGTAACCTATAGTATTGGTCTCGTTTCAATAACTGCCACCGCACTTAGTCTTTTTAATATCCAATTGGGGGAATTTATACTTTACACCTATCTAGCGGCTGGAACTCCACTCTATTTATGGAAATCCGGGAAACTTAATTTTCTTAAACAGTATTTTTCGGAATTTGTTAAAATAATATGGGACCCATGTAAAAAATTAAATTTGCATTTGCTGTGGCATCAATAAAAATTATTTGAAATATTTTTGATAGTAAAATTACCATCCACTCGCTTAAGATATAAAATTTCTGGATCTTTTGAAATTAAGGTTTTTATAACTAAA
This sequence comes from uncultured Oligoflexales bacterium, assembly GCA_964521975.1. GTDB lineage: Bacteria > Bdellovibrionota_B > Oligoflexia > Oligoflexales > CAZFSQ01 > CAZFSQ01. The sequence continues at coordinate 3,657 of CAZFSQ010000291.1, forward strand.
GTAAAATTATTAATATCTGTCGATGATTTTGCTATTACAATTTCCTGTATCAGACGATCCCAACCTAAATCTTTATT
>CAZFSQ010000292.1:0-3726 GCA_964521975.1 uncultured Oligoflexales bacterium
GGATCATGATGCGAGATGGTATTTCTCGTGAGGATGTTCTGGGGATATTAAAAAATCAATTGCCGAATGCCGTCAAAATTCAATATGCAGATCGTGTGGTGGATACGGATGTGGGGTTGAGGGAGCTTACAAGGAAAGTTAAGATCCAGTGCCGTTTGTTGTAAATGTAAAATATTTTTTTTAGATTTACGGGTAAATGTGAAATAAATATTTCACATTTACAACATACTTGCTTTAAATCATGAATAGTTATATAAACCTGAGCATGAAAATGAGACTAAAATTTTGTATTTTATCCATCGGATTAAATATCAATTCTGGAATTATTTTTCCTTGTTCATCAACTTTTACAGATTCATCAACGACGCAACAAAGTTGGTTCAATTTACTTAAATATATTTATCTTGAAAAAGAAGTAGTTTCTGAAAGTTCGTTGGAATCATGGTTTAAAAATGGAAATTTGCAGCCAATGCAAGATGAGATCAATCAAAGTGATAATTACTTTCTTAAGAACGAAATCAAAAATGCTTTTGTGAAATTAGACCCACTATCCGTTGGCGAAAGAAAAATTATTTGCATAGAATTTAAAAAATGGCAGGAAATAAAAATCGAGAGGAAAAAAAGCAATCAAACGAATCGCGACCAAACTAAAAATATCGCATCGCCAATTTTTTTGGGTAATCCTAAAGAAGTTGATCCTAGGATTTTTTCACCGAGTTTTAAATTTGAAGATGGATTGGAATTTAGAATTGAGCAGTCTTGGTCAGATCACTTGAAGGCAAATAGAACAGTTATTAGTTCAGTCGGAGAGAGATTGTCTAAGTTACGTATTTCAGAAGGACAAAAATATGGATTAAATAATCTTTCGGATGGATGGGTTTTTGAATTTAATGGGGATAAGTATTTAATAGGTATTCATGGTACTGGGTTTCCCTATTATTTCAAAATTATGTCGGAAAAAACGGGAAAGTTTGTGATAACTTCCGAGGAAGTCCGTAGCTTCCAAAGTCATTCTTTTTTTCATTCACTTAAGATAAATCAAGAAGGATTAGGCACTGCCATTGTGGATGGACATCCAGAACATCATATTATTTGGTTCGATTTAAAAAATAAGACAATAGGTCAGCAAGCATATAGTAGAGCAAAAGCATTAGGTCACGAGTTAGGTCAAGTGGTTTTATTTAAGAACGGTGAACTTGCTGTACCTACGATGACATTGAGAAATAAAGAGGGAGATCGTAATATTGGTTATGCTGAGTTAAAACTATTTTTTCCTCATCAAAATCAAAAATGGTTAGATTTGGGAAAAGTGAATTTAGATCAAGACGCAATGCAGCAGCTTCCTAATGAAGTCCATTCATTTATATCAGATGATTATGCTTATTTTTATTTTTTCGCCACCAAAGGACAATCTTATCCTCATGCTAAAAAAGTTATTCGAGGATTTAAGGTAAAGTTAGATCAAATTAAATTGCAGAAAATTTCTTCAAAAGAAGAGTTGCAGATAGAAATACATCATCGGGGAGTTTTTTGGAGAGATAAAGATGCTGCTATTTTAAACACCCAGGGATTAAATTTTTTTGGGAACGATTATCTTTTAATTTTAGATAGAGAAGAAGCATCTAAGTTTAGTTTAGTCGATCTTTCAGAACAAACTTTATTATTTACATTAAACGATGACCACTCAAATCTTATCAACAAAGAGTCTCCTCGTTTTATGGGTTTCACCACAAAAATAACTGAAGACAATCGACTCCTAATGTATGGATTGTTTCGAGAAGATCCAAAAGATCCGTTTAAAGAACAAGCTATTCAAGTGATTGGTCCGCCGCCGTACTAACTTAAATAAATTTTTTCCAATTCAAGCATTCGTTTTTTATTGGCACCGAAATCGCTGTAACCCACTCGCGATGCAGAACGGAAATAGATGAGTTTATTTTTCTCATCTATTAAAAATTCGACATCATCACAGAAATTAAAAAACTTGGTTCTGAATTCAGCGTGAATATAATTTTGATTTATTTCAACGATTTTAGTTCTAGGATAATTTTCGATGAGTGTTCTTAGTTTAAGTAAACAATCCGATAAATTTTTTTCTCGTATGGGCCAAGGTTCCATGTGATGTGTCTCTTTTGTTTCATTAGAGCAGACACAATTGGGGGATTCGGGACAGGGTTTAAGTGAGTTCATTATTTTAAGATCCAAATTTATAAAAGCATAATGTTTGTAATAATAATTTCTCTTGGTGGAGGAGGTAAATCCAATTCTTCACACATCTGCCAGTATTCTTCTAAGAATTGAAAGTACTCATCAAAATTATTTTCTAAATTATTTATCACGATAATTTTTTAACTTTCTAATTGTCAAAAATTTATTAATCGTTGCGACTCATTTTACACCAAATCCCAAACGCATGGCCAGCAATTGCAATAAACAATAATGAAAAGCTGATACCCATCAAAACATCACAAATACCCATATCAAGTTGCGGACCCGTTTGTGATTTAATCAACATACCTATCGACATAGATAAAGAAGCACTGATGAATCCAAGCGTTTGAAAGATTTTTATTTTTTTTGAAAGAATAGAATATGGAATTGTGAGACCAAAAAGTATATGAAGCATTCCAAATAAATTTATGTGCCCATGAGCTGATTTTAATATTGTGGTCTGCCAATTATGTAGCATGGCAAGTTGTGATTCTGGATCATTCAAATAAGCTTGCGTCAAATCTTGAGCAATAAATGTACCGGCCATGGCTGAAATTAAAATCAGAATAAATCCAATCAACATATTAAATAAAGCAACTCGTGGCATATTCTATTGTTCCCCAATAAGTTTTAATTCGATCAATCCTTTTGTATACGCCTCTTTTTTCCAATCGACAATGAGCGTAATAGCATGATCGGGTGCAACCCATTTCCAATCTGAAAATTCTCCGTCAGCATTTTTTAAATCAGGAGAAATATTTTTATCTAGGGCAAGTAAAAACCACGTCTGACTTTGACCCGCATAGTTTTTAGCAATGTTCGAGTTCATCTCTATGGGAAAATCATATTGAATTTCATGTTTACTTTCCAAAATAATGTGAAATTTTTTGATTCCTGTTTCCTCTAACATTTCACGTTGGAGAGCGTCCCTTGTAGATTCTCCATCTTCGACTCCGCCTTGTGGGAATTGCCAAGCTCCCTTCATGTCGGATCTTTCAAAAACAAGAACTTTTTTTTCGTCGTTAATAAAGATACCCACAACATTTTTTCGGTATTTTTTCATTCTTAGAAAGCGTGAACTCCACGATCTGTGAATTTTGCAGGTAGATATTTCCCACCCATTTTTTCCATCGCATGAATCACTTTTTCTTTTTTATCGGGAGGACAAAAAATAACCATGACACCTCCACCACCTGCTCCACAAACACGCGAAAAATAGGCTCCTGCTTTTTTTACCTCTTGATCAATTTTTTCGGTAAAATCTGGAGCGATGTCGATAAAAAGTTTTTTTCGCTCTTGCCATTCGAGTAATGAACATTCAAGAAATTTTTCTTCATTTGCATTTTTAATATAGTTAGCCCCGTCATGTGCTAATTGACCTATACGATTAAAGTGATCTTTTGTTTTTGAATCACCTTCTAAAATTTTTTTATAAACTTCCCAATTGTTTTTAGCCGACGCACGCGATTTTCCTGAGTAGCATAAAACAGTTTTCTCTTCTAAAGATTTAATTTT
>CAZFSQ010000293.1:0-3725 GCA_964521975.1 uncultured Oligoflexales bacterium
CTTAACTTGTTCTACTTGAGATTTAGCCAAGCTCGATAATGCATTAGCAAGGTCTTCTGCGTTAGTTACTTTAGCGTGGAGGGGTGTGCCATCTGATTTTTTACTCGCAATTTTTTCCGATAAGACTTTATCATTTCCAGAGAGCATAATTGTTGCAATAGTTGATTTTCCTCTAAGAGTTTGTGCTTCAGAAACTCCTTCTCGACCCGATTCTGGTTCACCATCAGAAATAAAATACACTTCAGTTTGTTGTTTGGAATTGGGGGCGGTTATCATCGACTGTGCCATGGATAATGCAGATTGATAATTTGTTCCACCATTTCCTTCACATAAAATTTCTGTATCTACTAAATTGTTTAGAAAGCTTTTTGGACTCAAAAAACCGCTGCTCACATTTTTCGCTGTTGAACTAAATGTAATTAAACCCACGCGAACATTTTGCGAATTTTCCGCCTGAATTTTTTCCGCAATTTTTTTCACAGCTTCATAGCGTCCACATGAGTCATTGATCATCGGATCATTACCTTCCCAATCATCGGTATCAACCATGGAACCTGATGTATCAATAATAAAAATGATATCTCGCGGCAGTGATTGAATGGCACATTTATTAATTTTCACTGTCAAAGAATTTTCGTTTGAAAAATTTTCAGGCGAAAAATAATGCGGACCTTTTCCGATTAAAACTTTTTCTTGCTTTTGCTTTTTTTCTTGATCAAGACCAAAATATTTTTGGTCGCAGTTCCAAAGCCATGTTGCACTAGTTTGAATTTCTGGATTGCTGACAATGGGTGTGGGAGTCGGTGTCGGTTCCTCTGGGAGGGCGTCGATTGATTTTCTTTCAGAAGGTGGCATGGTTCCTGAGTGAAACTCAACCTCACGACCACATGAAACTAAAAATAAAAAAATTAAAATTATTTTGAACATCTTAAGTAAATTCCTCTAATTTTTAAAATCACTCATTGCAAATCACTGACTGATTCACAATCAACATTCCTATCGGAATTAAAAATCAAAAATTTAGGAAAAAAGTTAATTGTTAAAAAACACTCAAACATTTCAAACCTTTATCCATGAGATGGAGACATCTTAATCCTCTTGAAACTCAATTTATTTCTTAACTTCCCGATTCAACATAAGAATTGGAGATTTTTGTGCAAGAAAAAAATAAATTGAAATTATTTTTTCTAACTTTTGTTTTGAACTTTTCTTATTTAATCTTTGCTAAAGAAGTAAAAGAAAATAAGCCAGTTAAAGAAACTAAAGCCGTAGAAGAAAATTCTGAGAATGATATTCGTTATCATCAAATTGTGATCGGTGATCAAAATGACGGTATGGACCCAGAAATGTGTAAATCCATACTGCAATCATTTCGTATGGTCATGATGTCGAAAAAGAGATTCAAATTAGTGGAGCCTCTCAAGGCTGATAGTTATTTAAAATTAAATTGCACGAAAAACTCAATCAAGATGACGTGGAATCGGGTAGGTAAGGGAAAAAAAGGGGGTAAAGGGACATTGACGCTTATGGCTAAAGACACATTCAATATCCCACCAGAGTGGGCTAAGCTGAAAGATTACCGTGATGAAGTCCCCTCTTTCAGTGCTAAAATTATGGAATCCGTATTAAACAAAATTCCTTGGCATGGTGAAATTACACAGATTGATGAAGATCCCGATTCACAGGTCAATGAGTATCGTTATCTCTCAAAAACATCATTAGGAGTTGTTAATAGCCGCTACTCCAATCCATGTACTTTTTTTGAAATCGGTTTAGTCAAAGGGACACAAAATAGTGAATTTGTAAAATTTAATTATTTAGGTCGAGGAATTTTAACGACGGTGAGTGATTTTGATTCATCTGCGATTTTATTTTTTGATAAGCAACCGAATACAGATTTATCCGAACAGTTTTTAACTTTTCGTTTTATTGCTGACACAGAGGATCTTAATAAAAGTTTGCGGCGTATTCAAAAAGATTGTCAAGGCAGTGGCAATTTAATTGCTGCGGAATCTACGCTTGGCTCCAAAACACTCAACAAACTTTTGACGGGTGATGTTTTTGGATTATTTAGTTCAGAGACAATTGAGTTGTCTGAAATTTTTCAATATGTCGGAGCCAACATTGTAAATATTGAAACGGATAATGATCAAGCAGCAAAAAAAGTTTTTTCCATTTTTGGTAGAAATCGTCTTGGTATTGGCGATCTTGCGGTGTTTGATGTTCAGATTATTAAATCTGCCAAGGATGATGTTCTTTATGATCCTGTCCTCAAAGTCAATGCAACCGATAATCCGACAAAAGCATCCATATCTTTTGCCGAAGCTTACGTAGGCCCGCAATTAAATTTGGATCATTTTATTTTGGGCTTAGGGGTTGGAGTTTCTGTAACTAAAGTCAATGTTCCCTATGAAAAATTAGTCGTGCCCGCCAAGAAGCAATATGCTCTAGCTCAAAGAGGCTCCAATACATCGCCCGGTGGAAAAGTTATTTCAGAGTTTAAATTAAAATCATTTCGTGTGGGTCTTGGATCATCTTTTGTTGTTGATAAAAAAGCTCCACTTTATAGCGTCTTTATGGATATCAATTTAGGTTTGAGTAGAACATGGTATTTAAGTTTAAATGGTTTTTATTTGAAACTTTCGCAAGATGCCCAAAAAGCACCTGGAGCAGCATTGATGGGTGGAGGATTGTCAATTGGTTTTGGCCTAAACAATCCGAAATAACACCAAAATAAAAAAAAGCCACTTCGTTATAAAGTGGCTTTTCAAATTTCATTTTTGTGGAAGTCGTTTTGAAATTATAAAGTCAAAATCGGAGCCAATGCAGGACACTGAGTTTTTGCACTTTCTAAACGGCCTGTAGTTCTTAAACCGTGAGCAAAAGCTTTTCCTGCGGTTACTTGTTCTGTCTGATTTGAAGCAAAAGTTGTAGCTTCATCTAAAACTTCAGAAACATTTGTCACGCAAACAGTTCCACAAGTCCAAGCAGGAACTTCTTCAGTAACAAAACTTGTTAACACTTCTTCAGAATCTTGATCGAAAGCTGTTTCAGCTAAAAGCTCAGTTAAATCTGTATTCAAAGTTACTAATTCAGGAGAGTTAGAAGTACTTGCACTTAATTCTGCTTTTTCTTTTGCAGTAAGTCCAGTTTCAATTGTTTTTCCACCTTTAGTTCCGAAAGAATATTCTTTTGCCTGACCATTTGTTCCTGAACCTTTTGTTCCTTCAGAACTTGTTGCAGGTTTTGCATCGCGATTAACGGTTGTTGGTACACCAGGAGCAACTTGTGTAGGATTAATGATCGAAGGCTTAGTTACGCTAGGTGCAGCAGTAGCCGGTTTTGCTGGAGTAATTGGTCTAACACCAGCTTGTGCAAAAACTAATGAACCAGCTAAAGTCGATGAAGCTATGAACCCTAATGTCCACGAAACTTTTTTCATAAAACTCTCCTTAAAAAATTTTTATTAAAATAAATACAGGGATGGTTGGATTTTACTTAATATTTATAAAATGTCAAACGCAATTTTATAAAATATAAATTTATTTATAAGCCAGATTCTCTAAGTTTTTCAAAAACGTAACCCATCTATCATACAGGACTTTTTCTTTAACGCGAGTTAAATATCCTTGATTTCTATAACCAGCAACTTGTCCTAAATCATTTAAAAGTACCCAATCGCTAAATACTTTGGAACTGTCCTGCTTTTTTTTATCCTGCAAAAT
>CAZFSQ010000294.1:0-3725 GCA_964521975.1 uncultured Oligoflexales bacterium
AATGTTTATCTGAATGGTTCTATTCTTGGTCTGTCTAAAAAAAATATTGACCAAAAAATTCAAGAAATTGTAGATTTTTCAGAACTCAATCATTTTTTTGATCGACCGATTAAAATTTATTCATCAGGAAGGTATGTGCGGTTGGCTTTTAGTTGTGCGGTGAGCGTCGAACCGCAAGTTTTAATTATTGATGAAGCATTATCGGTAGGAGATGCTTATTTTCAACAAAAGTGTCTCAGAAAAATTCAAGAATTTAAAAAAAGAGGAACCACAATTTTATTTGTGAGTCACGATCTGGGGGCAATTAAACTTTTATGCGATGAAGTAACATTACTCTCGAAAGGAAGAATAGTTTTTAGTGGTGAATCGCTTCGTGCGATGGATCTTTACAATGCTCTCTTGGCAGATCATGAAGCAAAATTTGATTTACAACATATACAAAAAAAATCTGAGAAATTTGAGTCAGGGAATCGTGAGTTTGAAATTTTAGATATTAAAATTTTCAATTGCGAAAAAAAGGAAGTAAAAGCAGTTTTGTCGGGAGAGGAAGTAGCTATTCAAGTAAAGGCTCTTTGTCATGAAGAAACTATTGTAAATCCTACCTGCGGCATTTTAATTCGTGATCGCATGGGCTACGATATTTTTGGAACGAATACAAATATTTTAGGGGTGAGTACGGGGAAATTTTCTAAAAATAAAACGACTGATTTTGTATTCAAATTAAAATTAAATCTTGGGCCTGGGGATTACACTCTAAGTGCAGCATTGCATACCCATCAAACGCATGAAGAAAAAAATTATCATTGGATAGATCGCGGGCTTTTATTCAAAGTTTTACCCACACCCGATTTTCAATTTATTGGTGTTTCTCGATTAGAAACAAGTGTTGAAATTGTTTAGCGGTATTGCATTAGCTGTATCTATTTTTAAGGCACATACGTTCGACCCGGCATATCATTGATAAGAAGTGTTACTGGATGATCAACCGCCCCTCCAACAGGAATTAATCCCGTTGTGATTTCCGACAAGGTCCAATCGCCAGAGCTATTTGTTAGATAAAGCAATTGCCCAACTGTCGCGTTATCTTTAACGTAAGTTGCATACCTTGTGATGATATGAGTTTTAAGATCAAAATCTAAAGCCATCGCTAAAAACTCATAGCCATGAGAAGACAGTGCTCCTACGTTATCTGATAAATAATAAATATTTTCATCGCTTGTTTTACCTGAAGTTGCTTTCAAAACAAAAGTAGAACTATCAGAAGTTTTTTCATACAAGTTTGATGACGCATTATTTGAAAGTATTGTTTGAAAAGTTGCAGCAATATGATCACCAGATTTATTAATAGAGAGATCGTAGGCATATTTGGAAATACCAACATTAGTTACAATGGGTGTGTATACCCAAGTGCCAGATTTATCGGTGGCATAATAAACATTATAAACACTATTGGAGACATTACATGAATACATAAGATGGTATTTATTATTGTTATCTATTTTAGCTGCAGCAATATTCATAGCACCATAGGTCGAATCAGAACATCCGAGTTTAGATAATTCTAAAGTAGTTATATCTGTAGAATTAGAAAATGATACCACTGTTCCTTTAAATCCTGTGCCGTTATTAACAAAAAACTTTTGCACGCCATTGCTATCAACGACAAGTGTTTTAGGAAAATTTGCGGGAGTACTTAGACTGCCAGAAAAAGCTAATAAAACATCTCCTGCTTGAGGTAGAAAATAATGCTTAAAATTATCTGTCATTCCTGAACTATCACCTGAATAATAAGATGTTAAACTATGATTAGTTTTTAAATTAAATGAATTTAATTTTATGCCTGAGAATTCACCATAGGTTGCCTCATGAACAATTTGAGAATTCCACGCACCATTAAAATATTGATGATAAAATTTTATTTTATAATTAAAAGAACCTAAACTTTCTCTTTCTTTCGTTTGATAAAGAAAGTGCATATTAAAGTTACTGTCTAATACCGGTGGTGTAAAAACATTTAAATTAGTGCTTCCAACAATAGATTCCGGTGTAGACCAATTTCCATCGCTCTTTGTTGAATATTTATAAATCGGAGGAAGACCATTGAGCTGACTCACACCCCACACGAGTTGCAATGTAGGTACAGTTGGCGGTTGCGTCGTGGCACTGCATTTTATTCCAGGAGAAATATCAGGAGTTGGAAATGAATTATTTTTACTACAGAGTCTCATATAGTAAGTTTTGTTCGATATTAAATTTTCAACGACAGCACTGTTGGCTGTCCCTGGAATATTGTCAACAGAAGATGAGAAGTTACAGCCTAGATCATTTTCGATATCTGAAGCTGTTTGGCTATAAACAACTTTATAGGCAGAAATTAATCCCGGTGTACCCCAATTAAGTTTTAAACTCGTGGTGGTCAATGATGAACACGTAACTTTCACGGGGTCATAGGGGCGAGGAATGAGTGCAATCGCAGCAGAAAGAATGCCATCTACCAATCTTCCAACTTGAATATCAAATTCACCCCCCGCAACAGGAAACGAGATCATCGCAAACTGATCATCAATTTTTTGTGAAACAATGGCAGAGGTGGGAAGATATTTTGTCTCTCCTGTATAAATATTTCTAATAGCAATAATTAAATTATCTAAATTATTATCAAGATCTGATAACGCGATCTTATACGTTGCATTGATGTTTTTACTAAAAAGATTTTCAGCAACAGCTTCTTTTGTTTGACCGTCTTCTACCTTTATATTGGCTCCATTTCCAAGCATCACGGCAAAATTAGAGTTTGAATCGAAGGCTTGGCGAATTGTATCAATTTTTAAATTGATGCTACTTTTTCCATAAATGGCTTTTGATGGTGCATTCACCATCAAACCTAAATCATTATTTATTGTGGAAGTTTCTTCTGAAAAAACAGTTTTGGAAAATGCATCTTCCGAGCTTGATTCTTCAATAAAGGGATCTTCTATAGAATCTTTTTCGCTAGAGTTTTCAGCTTCTTTATCAGCCGTAGGGCTTTCTTTATTAACAGTGGAGAGTTTTCTATTGGATTTGTCATTCGTCTCACTACATGCCAGCAATAAACTGATAAATGTTATTGCTAAAATGTATTTGTTTTTTCCCACAAACTCCTCCTAAATTTTGTAACAAAGGAGCTAATCGGGATTTAGATAAATAAATGAAGGGTGCAGAAATTGCCTAGAGAATTCGGATGGTTTGGGTCTTTTAAATTTTTGTTATGAAATTATAAACACCTCAATTCATGTCTCTCTAAAAAATTTTTCTTGCGATGCAATGCCTGAAAAAATGCGAGCGTTAGTTCCATATTCGTAAATAACGTGCATTTCGACCGCACCGCTGCTTGTCGAATTTGTGAACCATCACTTAGTTCTCTACGTTCAAAATTTTTTGGAATATTAATGACACAATCCACTTTTTTATTTTTTATAACTGTTAATACATCAGTTTCTGCTTTTCCTGGCCACGCTAAGCTTATAACTTTAAATCCATGTTCTGATAAAAATTTTGCCGTTCCCTCTGTCGCATAGAGAGGAATTTTCATAGTTTCGATTATTTTGGCGACTTGTAAAAATTTTAATTTATCTTTCTCTTTACCAGCACTCACTAAAATTCCTTTCACTGGAACTTTATGACCCGTAGCTTCCAAAGAAAGTAATAACGCCTCATCCAAATCTTTACCAATACAACCAACCTCA
>CAZFSQ010000295.1:0-3710 GCA_964521975.1 uncultured Oligoflexales bacterium
CACGTCCTTTGCTTTATGATGGTTGAGCTTTCTGGTTTTTAGTCCAGAACGCTGATTTTGACGAGGTTGTTCTTTTATGTGGAAGTTGATTTTGACAAGTTATTTATCGTTCTTTGCCTTTGCCGCATATACGCAAAGCGTGGAGCAACAAGAGACAAAAGTTGGTTATATTGCCAAATGTTCTTTGTCGATGGACCGCTGTGTCATCAAAATTAAAAATCATTCTACAGCACTCGATCATAAAAATTTACTCAATGCTAAAGTTCAATCTTTTTCTGAATACGGACAAGTTTCTGGTGAAGGGAAAATTGTTAAAGTAAATTCTAAATACGCTCTGGTAAGTTTTACTTATGGTTTTGTAAAACAAGTTTTACAAAAAGGGTATCCGGTGATTATAATAAAGAATTTACTCAGGGAGAAGAAAAATTAAAATTATCTAACTTCACTCCTCTAACGGAAGTAAAACCAACTTTGCCACTTCCTGTTAATGGGGCAATATTATCTGTTTTTATTTCGATTATTCTATCTGTTCCAACAATTTCAGCTTTGAGATTACTATTTGAAATGGTGAATTTTAGTTTTCCTTGTTTAGGAATGCCTGAAATTTTACCAAGAGTTGTCAGTGCTGGTGACTTTTCTGGATCTTTTTTGAATAAAAATAAATCAATACCAATGTCATTTTCATAAATTGCAGCTCGATAATATTTAGCATCTGCCAATGACCTGCCTTCTATAAATTTACCTATAAGCTCTAGCCTATTATTGATATCGCCGCGATACTCCGTGAAATCATAATCAATTGATAAAGTCATACTACTAAAAGTTTGATTTAATGAATATAAAGCTATTGGAGGATAATCCGTGGAAGCTTCTATATGTTTATCCACAATTCCATAAGCTCCCCCAAATTGAGAATTAATCACCACCCAATTTGAGCCTAAGTTATCAGAGTCAACTCTATTAAAATTATCGCTAAAGGCTAATCCGTTTGGAGTAGGAGATGCTGCTGCGGCTGGAGTGATATTGATAGGAATACAAGCACTCTTACCTTCTGAAACAAATTTTAAATAAAATTTTCCCCTCGTTTGATTGGCGTTGAGCGTAAAAGTAATATTATTAAAATTATAATTTCCAAGACTATCAGGTAAAAATGTACTTGTTCCTAAAAGGTTTGTATTAAATTTGGTGGTAGTTGTAGTGCAAGTATTGTTTTCATATTTATTGTATAGGTTAATAATTCTTTGAGGCAAATAAAGTTTTTCCCCTGATGCCACACTTTTTAAAATTAGAGTGAAGTTGGTCGAAGCTCCAGAGCTTACATTAATTTCGCTTTGAGTAGCATTGTTGTTAATTGTCACATTCTGTGAATCTCCTAGAGAGTGTAAAGCTTCTTCAATCCATTTAAAATTTTCTGGTTCTGTTATTGAAGTGATAAACCCTTCGGATACCACCGCACAATTCTCGTTGTTGTTTGCTGAATTAAGTCCCAATATAAAGTTGTCACCCGATCTGCCATCTGCTTTAGAAGTTAAAGGCCCTCCAGAGTCGCCTTTACAAGTGATGATACTCTGGGACGACGACGTGCCTGGCAGAATTTTAATAACTTTATTCGATGAGTTTGCCACCACACCGTTGAACTTTACCTCTCCAGTCCTTCTTTTACCATCAGCTATTTCTTTGTTTTGCTGCACAGTTTTTCCGTATCCAAAATTTTTTAATAACCCATTTATTAAAACTTTGGTTAACGGATTATTTGTTCCTATAACTGAATTGGGAAGTTGCATTTTATTCGCGATAACATCTTCAAACCAGTGTTTAATCTTAAGCAAAGCAATATCATTGCTGATCTCATTAATTGTCATGCCATCTGTGGGGTCTACCCATTTTTTCACCCGTATACCTTCTGAAGCAATTGATTTTATTGTTGCTGAATTAAAAACCGTTTCTAAAGAATTTCCCAAATTTCCTAAATTAGGATTATTCGTAAATTTTATATTTAAATGATTTTGGGAAATAGTTTCAATTGATTTTAGACAATGTGCTGAAGTAAGAACAATATTTTTTTTAATTAAAGTTCCTGTACATGTTGTGTAATTGGAAGATGCGTCTTTCATTATAATCGCCCCAACATTGTTTGTCGTTGTGTCTAATGTTCCACCTCTTAAAGAAAGTTCTTCCTCGCTAGCCGCTCTTCCTTGATCAATATTAATATCATTTTCTTCTGAATTTATTTCTGTAGCGGATGTTTGCGATTGGTTACTTTTTCCTCTAAAGTCAACATGTGTTTGGCCGCATGAGGAAAAGAAAAAAAACAAAGTTTGGCAGACTAAAATAATTTTTGATAATGACTTCATGTGACGACTCCGATTTTTTGACTAAGTTGCTAATACCTAAACACCAAACTTGATATCGGATCATTATCAACTCGCCTTAATAAGGTTAATAAAATAAATAAAAAATAGTTTAAAAAAATTGGTATTCTATTAATACCTCATATTCTTTTTGTTTTTATCAGAAGGTTAGATGCAATATTAAGATTTTTTTTTATTCAAGAGCTAAACTTTTTGCCTAGTGATCCGATAGGACTTTTGAAGTTAAAAGCATTTCAAAGTTACTAAAGGGTAAAGAATGAAACTGACGATGAAATTTTACGAGTTCTGTAATCTGGTGAAAGATTATATGAACGAGCCTTTATCATTAGAAGTTTTGACGATGCCTTTTGGCATTTTATCCAGCGATCAATTGTCGGATGATTTATTGGTCGGATATGTTGTTGATGGAATGCAAGAAGAATTTAGGGCTGATGATGTTATTGATGTCCTCGATGTCATGCGTGTTGCGTATGATCTTGGCGATGAGAATGCCGGAGATTTTTTAGATGAAGCCCCAACTCTTTTAACCCGCTTAGCTCGTGAAAGCCTCTCTCAGCAAAAGAAAAAAATGACTGCTTGGAATTAAAAATAAATTAAATTATTATCAAGTCTATGAAGTTAAGTATCCTCGTTCCTGTTTATAACGAAAAAAGATGTTTTTTAGATTTTTGGCAGATGCTCAAAAAAACTCCTGTGGAGTTATGTGAAAATATTTCACAAGTTGAAATTATTCTTGTCGATGATGGTTCGACCGATGGTACACCTGAAGTTCTTAAAACTATTGCCGCTGAGAAATTTCAATTTCAATCAGGACTAATGGCTCATGTTGAATTAATTCTCAATCATAAAAATCGTGGTAAAGGTTTTGCGATTAGAACAGCGATTGAAAAGTCCACCGGTGATGTCGTTATTTTTCAAGATGCTGATTTAGAATATTCGACACAAGATTATCCAAAACTAATTAATCTTGTCGCACAGAATAAAGCAGATGTTGTTTTTGGCAGCCGTTTTTTAGGCGATGTTCGACGCGTGCTTTATTTTTGGCATACACTAGGAAACAAAATTCTTACATTAGCTTCTAATATGGTGAATGACTTAAATCTTACAGATATGGAAACATGCTACAAAGTTTTTCGTGGTGATTTATTGCGGTCCTTTCAATTGATATCCAATCGTTTTGGTATCGAAGTCGAAATTACATCACGAGTGGCTCGCTCGAAAGTTCGATTATTTGAAGTTCCTATCAGCTATGCAGGAAGAACCTATGAGGAAGGAAAAAAAATAAATTGGAAAGATGGTGTCGCTGCCGTCAGGCACATTCTTTATTTTGGTTTAATT
>CAZFSQ010000296.1:0-3694 GCA_964521975.1 uncultured Oligoflexales bacterium
TCAATTTAGATAAGACCCGTTTATTTTTGTGGGGTACCTCACCCATCCCAGGTATTTTTAATTTTGAACTATCAGCAATCGATCGCTTGAGCATGGCGAGCACACCCATCAGTGTGATCACCACTAAAAATCAAGCGCCCATTTTTCCAACTCTGCTAGCCGATCAAAGCATTTCTGTTGTAAAGAATTTCACGTTTTTCTGCCAAAAACCGATTGATCCTGAAAATCAAACTGTACGTTTAACAGCCACTTGGGGCGACGGATCGGCATTAGACCCATGGATCCAACTTGAAGAAGAAAACTGCACATTTATTGGAAAACCAGAACGTTCACACACAGGGATTTGGGGCCCAAAAGAGTATATTTTAAAGTTATCGGCAGATGATGGCGTATCAACCAGTGTAATGACGACTAAATTAACAGTGACTGGCGACTCTGAGCTGTTCCACGCCTGGAAAACCTTACGAATTTTAATTGGTGTATTCACCCCACTACTCACACTGTATGGCTTTAGAGCCCCTATCGCTTGGTTTTTCTCCAAAAATAATCAGACACTCACGATTGAAGTGAACAAAGCCATCATGACGGGCAACAACCCTGGTTTTTTATTAGGAAAAAGAACCGATATTTGTTACATTTCTGTCCCTAGCTTTAATTTTGGTTTTTTTGCTTTATCAACCAATCATAAGATTTCTGAATTTTTTGGTGGCAATCTACGGACTGAAATTAATGGCTCTGAGTTAAAACTGCTCGGTCAAGTTTCTGAATTGCACCACCCTGAGGAGCTCATCACATATACCCGATGGGGATTTTACGGACTCAAATTAAAAATCAATTTCAAGCTAGAAGAAATACCTTTGATTGAAATGAAACCGCCTACATCAGCAGATGATATTAAATTAAACATGGATATGCCGCCTTTGCTGCCACTTCATGAAACAGGTGAAAAAGAGACCATAGAAGAAAACCCAGCACTCACTGAGAATACAACTAGAGCCAATAGCCCTATTGGTTTTTTTAAGAAACAGGAAGAAGACAAAGAGAAGGCTCAAACACAACAAAGAGACTGTAAAGATATTTGTGTAAACGACCATAGATTATAAACTAACCTAAAATTAATAGAGGTGAACACTATGGGACTAAAACCTGAGCTCATCGATGAGCTGGCTAAACATTGTAAAACACAAGATGACCTTTTTGGCGAGAATGGACTGGTAAAACACTTTATTAACAGTATGCTGCAAAGAGCCTGGATGCCGAATTAACGACGCACCTGGGCTATGAGAAGCATTAAGCTAAGGGCAGGAACAACGGCAACTCTCGCAATGGCAAGAGCTCAAAAACAATCCACGGAGATTTTGGTCAAGCTGAAATAGAAGTCCCTTGTGGTCGAGCTGGTAGCTTTGAGCCACAAATTATCCCTAAGAATCAAAAACGATTTGAAGGCTTTGACGCTAAGATTATCGCGATGTATGTGCGGGGCATGATGGCATATTTAAAACCGAGTAGAGAGTGAATTTTTTAATAAAAAGCAGTATACTCGGAATAGTATTATAAAATAGGTTTTCTAATGTTTAATGAAATACTCAATCAACCTAGAAAGAGAACGGTAATGGGTCCTCAGGGGGCTCATGTTAGCGCATATGCTCTTTTTCAAGAGATTGTTGTCGCAGGGATTGCTGGCTTACCTATGGAAGATGCAGTGCGCGTCGTGGCTTTCATTCTTGATAGTTATGGGTCCAATCGCGATGTTCAAAAAGCGATTGATGCAGCACAAAATCGTATAGGCGATATACACTCCAAGATAAATAAATTAGAATTTCTTTTTATGGGCGAACATTCTTTAAAAGAGCCTGAGCGATCTCATTTAATCGATGTTATTGTTGATGGATATGACGCTCAGCTTAAAAGTATTGTTGGTGATTTAATAACCACCCATTTAGCGTTGAGAAATCATTTAGATTTTGTAACATTCCCAGAAGAATTTAATTTTCCATTAACTAAAGAGGAAAAAGATAGAGAAGGCAGTAAGATTCAGTCTGCCCTGAATTTTTTAAGAAATTTAAACTCTTTTGAGGATGTGAATCTCATTTCACAAAATATTTCAGACTTGATTTTTTATCCAGAAATTCTAATGAATCAATTATATGATTCTAACGATCCAAGGAAAAAAGAATCATGGGAAAAAGCCAGTAAAAAATATAATAAAGGGACCCGATTAAGGGATAATGATCTTGACAATCTTTGCTTCGTCTTAGAAAGACATATTTCTCTTGTTTTTTCAGCGTTTTCTATTATCAGGAATACTGATCCTGATAATAAAAAAATAATCATGAAAGATTTTTTAAATTTCTTTTTGTCAAACTATTGGAAAAATTTGAACGATGAAGAAAAGAGAAAAATTTGCGATATAGTTTCTCATAATGTTTATAAAATGATGCCAAACTTTTTTGAAGACGAGTTATCTGCATCTTCTGATGGTTCTGAAAATCGATCAAAGACTGACTCTGGTGATAAAATGCAAATATCTGAATCTGGATCATCGGCTTCTTATCAAACCTCATCTGGAGAAAGAATGCTTAAATCTTTTCTTGATTCTCCTGGTTCGGTAAGAATAAACCTCATGGAAAACTACTTAAGCGATGACGATCCATCCTACAGAGAAAGCCCATCGACAAAAGAGAGTGATGAAGATGCAGAAGTAGTGGATATAGGTATTGCTGAACGCGGATTGAGGCCGAAAAATACCGATGGTTTGATTAAAAAAGAAGGTTTTTCGATTGTGGATTCCGAATCATCTAGTGATCTTAGGAAGAAATTCATTGGTTAGTCTTTGATTAAGGCGTTTTTATGAAATTTAGTTACGACAAAGAAAATCAAAAAAAGTTTTTGATAAAAAAATTTATAGACTCTATTGATACTGCTCATGATAGAGAATGTTTGGTCAATTTTGTTGAAAAAACAACTGATAAAATCGATGTTCTCTTATATAAAAGAAATATAAGACATATAAAAAATATGCTTCGTCTTTTAGATGCCATCGTTAATTCAAAAAATATAGATGATGACCCTTCTTTGGAGCAAGATTTAAATATTAGTCTTGCAAAACCACTTAAAGATCGCGGGGATTCTTTTGATCACATTGAAGGAATTGCAAATTCTTTGGTATTTTTAGCTCATATTTTAAGAAGACATGGTGATCAGTTTAAAGAGTTGTTTGATGGGTTTGATGAATCTAAAGTTGAGCTTCATATGAAGATCATGGCAGTCATTTTAGAAAAACATCTTGCACAAATAAACGTAGATTTAGAAAACGCTAAAAGGAATGAAATGATAAAAAAAGTAGGGCGTCCTTTTATGTTTCAGCAAAGAACAAGCTATTCAACAGGCAAGACCGCTGGTGAAAAAACAGGCTCTGATTTTGAGAAAACGGGGCTCAGCTCGTAAGTTTCTCAAACCGCATTAGATCTGTTCTAAAAATAATCAGCATGGCCTGATTTTTGATTTAGAGTGAATTTTAGGACAAAAAAAGTAGAATGCCAACCAATAAATCGGAGGCCATGGGGTTCTTCGCTTAATAACCGATAAGCCTCGCTTATCGTCATCTAATTGATAAAAATTCAAAATTTTTTATGCGAGGTTAGTCGAATTGTTAAAGCGAGTGTCAATACCCCATTTAGTACCTCACCTGTAA
>CAZFSQ010000297.1:0-3665 GCA_964521975.1 uncultured Oligoflexales bacterium
TGAATGGCAAAATTAGTTACACCCTGCTTCCGCAAATGATCCATTAATTTAACAACCTCACCATGCGGAGTTTGTTTATCCGCTGCGACGAGAGCTTCTAAATTATGGCCTGATTTTTTCTTTTCATCAATCAAAGATTCAAGAGTCGAATCTAAAGATTCCCATGTCATTTTTTTTCCATCCAAAAATAAATTAGAATCTTTATCGAGAGTAAAATTAAAGGATTGATTCACACCATCATCTTTGGTCACCGCTTTCGGTAATTCCAATTTAATCGACGACTGTGCAATATAATTTGCCGTGACCATAAAAATAATTAACAGCACCAACATCACATCAACAAGTGGCGTAACATTGATTCCTGTAATTTCTTCGTCTTGATCCTGGGTTTGCATATTTTATTTTTCTTGATAATGAGAGAGCATGATTTTCATTGCTGCTTCAGAATTCGCTAAATGCCTCTTCACAACACGTTGAAATGCATTAAAAGCAATGACCGCTGGAATGGCCACCATCAAACCCACAGCTGTTGCCACAAGTGCTTCGGAAATTCCCGACATGACAACCGAAGGACCACCCGCAGGGTTTAAGCTCAATTCATGAAACGCTTGAATAATACCAATCACAGTTCCAAACAATCCAATAAAGGGAGCGTTATTACCAAGCGTCCCTAGCACAACCAACCCGCGATCTAATTCTTGTTTTTTTCCTACAAGCAAAGCCTGCATTCTCTCTTCCATCGCTTTCACCCCCATTTTTTTTTGCTCCAAACCAATTTTAATTGTTTGTGATTCAATGGCGAATGAATATTTTTCACAAAGACCCAAAATAGATTCTGGTTTTTCTGCTACGAGAAATTCTGAAAGTTTGAGAGTAAAGTCTTGGACGTTGATGCCTACTTTAGAAAAATAAACCATGCGTTCGATGATAATCGCCAAAGAAATAATGCTTAGAATAATAAGTAGCCATAAAATCCATTCGGTTCCTAGCATCGCCAGGCTTAGCATTTTTTGAATAATATTTACATCACTCATCACGCTTCCTTAAAGACTAAAGTTATCCAAAAAACCTTTAAACAAAGTATTCTCAATACCTGAATTTTGATAGGAACTAAAAATATATGCAATAGATAACGAGAACACATCAAACTTTCTTTTATCTCCCACAGGTTCATCCTGTCGCAAAAAACTATTCACGGTAAACAAATCAAAAGATACTTGTGTAAACGCATCGCGGTTTACTTTGAAGTAAGCACCCAACGACCCACCCGCTCCAAGACCTCGCCACTCACCACCCAATTCTTCATCCACTGTTTTGGTAACTTGCTGCAACCACGTTCCTCCGACTCGACCTCCAAGATAAATTGTATCTAAAAAGCGAAAACCTAACTCACCACCGTAAAAAATAAAAGGCCGAGTCTCTAGTGGAAATTTGGGTTCATGAAGATTTCCAGGGAAATAATGTCCTACAGCGGTGATGTCACAAAATTGATCGAAGGAATATCCAAGATTTAATCCATATCCATAAGCATAATAATTGAGCGTTGGTTCTTCATCCAAAGGACGAAACGACATATTCACCCATTTAAGCGATGGCGAAACAAAAATTCCAGCCCACACATGCGTTTGAAAGAGTAAAACAATGATTAATATTTTTTTTTTCATAGAACCGTTTAATTCAGTTCGGGAGCAAGACCTAATTCTTGCAAAATTCGCCATTCATATTCTAAATACGTTACAAAACTTTTTCCCATTTGGTGTGATTCAATTCGCACGAGTTTATTGCCATCCATTCGCCTTTGAATGAGCACATGATCCCACGCCAACTCTTGGCGTAAAAATAATTCTCGGTCGATAATTTTTTCACTCCGAGAAATGATCCATCCTGTCTCCGTGCGTTCAAAAAGCCAGCCTTTTTCTCCAGGATATTTCAAATAAAAATAATCTCGCTCACCGGCAACTTTTCCATACTCACGAAAATAGAAAGGCCCACTCCCCTGTTGTCTTCTAATCCATTCCATTTGTTCAAGTTCATCAAAAATTTTATTCCGCAATCGCAAAAATAAATATCGGATCGTTTCATCATCTTGAACGATCTGATATTTCTCTTCTAATACTTTTGACAAAACAGGTTTTTCTAAAATAAAATCTTGCTCTATCGTCTCCACAGTTTGAATTTGGCGACGACGAAATTTTGAGAAAAAATTTTTGAGGGGTTGGAAACTCGGCATAATTTTATTTTACGACATTTGATGTCGAGTTAAACGGGGAGGTTTTTGCCTATGAGGCGTTCTAAATTACACACTTCTTTAATTGTTTACAATATACTGATTTTATTGTTTTTTTTCCATATACCATTCAATATTTAAAGTATTCTGATTTTTCTACGATAAGCATTAGGAGAGAGGGGAGTTGAAGCATGTTCTGCAATGATAACAAAATAGTTTTATATTTCACCATCATCACGATGCTTTCTTTTTGTAGCGAAACTTCAACCAAAAGAAAAAGTGGTGGTGTTACATCAAAAGTAGAAACTTCCATTACCGATGATGAAAAGAAAGAAGCCTCCTCAAGTTCTGAATCAATCGAAGGAACTGTTTATGAAACATCTGAATCCACGGCTACTGAGAATAGTAATGATGAATTAGGAATCAAAGTCACCGCACCGAAGGGATTATTAACATCGAGTGTAACTCCAAAATTAAAAATACGTGAATTAGAAAATCCATTTTCTAATTCTATTCCAGGATCGGGGGTTCTCTTGGGCAAGGGTATGGAAGTCGAAGTTTTGGATGAATCAGATGCAAGAATTGAAGCCGCTAATTTAAATGGAAATTTGAATTTTAAAATAAAAATTCCTACGGAAGAAGTGGATGAAAATTTAGCCTTTGTCATTCGTACTAAAAATGGAGATATGTCATCCAATCCACAAATTATTACACCAGGAGATTTTCAAATTCATGATAATGGCGAAACTTCTGAATTAACATTTAAAGCAGCGAGTCCTCTCATAGAATTTCAGCGTGTTAAATTATCCAATCAAAATCTTTCCAACTCCGAAGTCTATTTCCCTTTACCTAAAAATCCCCTCGAACTTTCTTGCATTGGTGATACACCCTATTCAGCATATTTGAGTTGGGGGATTCCCGGCGGAACTGTTGCAGCATTTAAGATTATTCAAAGTACGGTCGAAGCAACTGTTGTCAATGATGTAGGATGTACAGCGAATACAAGTTTTCCAGATTTGCCTGGTACATCTCGCTCTTTTATTTCAAGTGATCTTGAGCCTCAACGCACTTATTATTTTCGGATCTGTTCAAAAAATAGTCGTTACCCTTCAGATGCTTCACCGGGAGTTGTTTGTTCTATCACCACTCCTTCACCCAATATTCCAACTGTCCAAGTTGCTTTCACATATGATTACAATTTTTATTATGGAAAAAAATCTGCGGGTGATTGGTTGTTTGATACCATTGCATCGGGTGTTCATCATTATGAATCATACAACAATTTTGAAATTGATAAGAATGATAAACCACATTTAGTTTGGACGACGTTGGGAGCTCAATTGCGTTACACAAAACTAAAAGATGGGATATTTGATACTACAGGGCCGTGTTGCAAAACTAACGTTTTGCACTTAAAAAACACACCTCCCTCAAATAA
>CAZFSQ010000298.1:0-3664 GCA_964521975.1 uncultured Oligoflexales bacterium
ATTGGAATGACAACAAAATATATTGCTCAGATTTTGTGTGAAAAAAATCAGTGCTTAGAACTTTCAGAAAAACTCGGACGCACGAAATCCGAATATGTTTTACAAATGAAAGAAATGCCACCCCTCATCAAAGGCGTCAAAGATTTTATTTCACATATTGAGAATGAAAAAATTCCTTACGGCATTGCTAGTAATGCAACATCAAGATTTATTAAAATGATTCTTGAAAAATATAATATTCAACCCATCAGCATTATCGGTATTGATAAAGCCTCGGCACCGAAACCCTCGCCTGCTCCCTATATTGAATGTGCTGAGGATATGGGATTTTCACAAAAAGATTTTTCTTCTATTTGGGTTTTTGAAGATAGCGAGCACGGAATTCACTCTGCGGTGGAAGCTGGAATGTGTCCTTATGGAATTTTATCTGAATTACCGGCTGAGATTTTATTAGAGGCGGGTGCATTCAACGTTTTTCAAGATTTTACTTTATTGCCGAAACTTTATCCGAATTTTTAATACTCAGCAATTCATTGGTCTCGGTTGCCTTTTCAAATAATTCTAATGCTTCAGCTTGTTTTTCACGAATTTCCCTTCTCTTATCCTTTTTGCCATCCTTCGTATCCGTGGTTAACATTTTTTCAACATTACGAATCGTTGTATCAAAATCTTGTTCAGGGAGAGCGAGAAGTTTTTCTTTTAAAGACATAATCTGAGCATTTTTTGAAATGACTCCCCCGCGATCAATCATATCTTGCTCTTTGCTCTCAAAATAATATTTCAGATCGTCGAGATCAAAACTCTTTTTACGTTGTTTCATCAAGTCCATGACGTGAGTTTCGGATGCTCCATAAAAATTATTGAGTGGGTAAATGATGCCTGTGGAGCATTAGAATGAAGATATAAGATCCTCTAAGATACTTATGACTTCATTCTAATGCAGGCAATGTGGCAGGAAAGATCACATTGTCTTTCCCATTTGTGAATAAGATAAAAGGTAGATTCAACAGACTAGAGAACATTTGATAGCCATAATGATCCCATGTCGTGAACACACCATTTTCCTCTAAAGTATAATGAGCATGTTCATAAATCTGGAATCTTTGATTACCATGATGTTCTAGCATTGGATGGGAACCTCCTAACGAAAAATTTTTTAATTTAAGAAGCGAACTTTTGTTTAATTTTAAATAAAATTTAATTCAAACTTCTTACAATTTATATTTCGGGTTTTATTAAAAAAACTTTAGGTTTTTAATAATTTAAGTTTTTATTAATGCTTATAACATCTTGATATCTATATATAAAACCAAAATAATTAAGTTATCACCCCAAGAGCCGAACGGTTTAAATGTAAGTCTTGAGGAGGTCATAAAACTTCAAGACATTCGATTGAAACTTAAACTTTAGAGGAGAATTTTATGCGTTCATGGATTTTGTGTTTATTATTGATTCTTGCCCGATGTCAGCAAGAACCAGCCTTTACCGAAAAAAAGCACTCAGAAGAATTATCATCAAAAGATACTTACTCATCAGAAGATGCTCTACCTTTTGAAAAAGAAAGCAAAACAACTGAAGATGGAATGACGATCGAGATTACTCCAGTAGAGACCAAAGAAGAAATTGAAGAAGAAATTGAAGAAGAAATTGAAGAAGAAATTGAAAACGTAGCCGCAATTGAAAACCCTGAATCTATGATTCCTTCAGGAGATGAATCAGGATCAAAACTTGCTAAAGTAGAATTAACTTTTGAACAGAAGGGTGAAAAGAAAGTAGATATCTTGTGGATTGTCGATAACTCAGGGTCTATGGCAGAGGAACAAAATTTTCTTGGGAAAAATTTTTCATCTTTCATTCATCAAGTATCGCAACTAGAAACCGATTTTAATTTAGCCGTCACATCAACCGATGTTTGTGATGAAAAATTGCCAGAAAAATTGGAAGATAGAAAATGTCCCATCCCAAGCTCAAACTCTACATCACCAGAACATCATAGAGGAAGGTTTCTTGGTGACTCAGGGTTTAAAGTTCTCAACAATCAATCGGAAAATTTAGCAACACATTTTAAAAATGCAACCAACGCAGGAATTAATGGGTCACAATTTGAACACGGTCTTTACGCAGCTAAACTTGCATTAGAAAAAGATTTGAAAAAAGAACAAGAGCAATCATTTTTGCGAGATAATTCTTACTTGGCTGTGATTGTGTTAAGCGATGAGGAAGATGATGGCATAGGACTTTCACAAAAAGACTCTTATAGCGGAAGCAATTATTTTGCCATGGGAGCAACGAAATTTAAGTGGACAGATCATGACATGGTAAATTATCTGGGATCAATTCGTGAGAAAGGAAAATTCTCTATCTCAACCATTACCGGCACAAAAGATGCAAATGGTAAAATGTGCAGCTCACCCCATTCTCAACCAAAAGAAGAGGGTTCACAGTATATCCAGGCAGCTCAATTAACAGGAGGGGCTATTGCTAGTATTTGTGAAACTGATTGGAAAGTTTTACTCGATAATATCGGTAAAGACATCAATGCTCAAATTACACAAATTCCTCTTGAAAAAAATCCTATCCCAAACACGATTCAAGTTTTCGTTGATGGAGAAATTTATAGTCAATGGGAATATCTTGAATCACAGAATACCATTAAATTTCTTGCAGATCATATTCCAGAAATCGGTTCGGAGATAAGGGTGAGTTATCTTATTGTGGAAGAATAATTACTCAAATAAAATTTCTCTAGCTTTTTTAGAAGTGATCATCTCTTTCCCATTGTGTCCAATATTTGGAATGATGATTAAACGTACATGATGCTGAGGATAAAATTTATTTAGATAGATAAAATAATTTTTTCCTCTTGCGTAGCGATGTTCACCTTGAAGCATGGCCGCACATGAAATATCAAGATAGCCATCTAATTTGTCCTGTTCACCTAATAAGATAAAAACATCACGTGATATAAAATTTTTTATGATATCTGCGTCTGATAATAGATCAAGGTATTCGTATTTTTTTTCCAAACCAAATGGATAGTGATTATAGTTTGAACAACTCTTTAAAGATGGAATTTTGAATTTTTTATCAATGCGTCGTTCCTTTGAAAAATAAAGATAAGAAGATGGATTCACAATAACATAACGAAAATGAATATTTTGAAAATCTCGATTCAGTTTTGTTGTTCCAGAAAAACGAGCTACCCATTGCCCTCCTGCTGAATGTCCTATAAAAATTATTTTTTTTATTTGTGAAAACTGTTTTTTCTCTTCCAAGAAGTGATGGATTAATGACTCCATCACATGAAACGAACTGAGTTTGCTACTGACTGATTCTCCACCCGCCTTCCAAAGATCTGAGCTCCAAGAAATTTCATGCTCAACTAATTCATCGGTATCCAATTTAAAGTGAGGAGCTATTAATAAAATTTTTTTATTATTTTCTATAAGTGATGATTCTTGTAAATAGGAAAAATAATCTTGTGCATTGCGAGTAATTCCATGAATAACAACAATACAAGTATCCACACTGCTTAACTGGCTTTCATTTAAATTTTTAATGTTATTATAATAAGAAAAAACTTCGTCATTATTTAATAAAAGAATGTTCGCCTGTTCATCGGCAAACAATATTTTAGCAAACATTAAACATAATAAAAAAAACT
>CAZFSQ010000299.1:0-3663 GCA_964521975.1 uncultured Oligoflexales bacterium
ATCCAGAATAAAAAAATTCGCCAATATATTCTCCTAAAATTTTTCATGCACTGATCACTAATTTTCATCAACCTGGCTCTACATTATTTATGCTCATTTGCAAACTCATTGGATATGAAAATACTCAAGCGATGTATCGAGAAGCTGTGCAAAATGAATATCGTCTTTTTAGTTATGGTGATAGTAGTTTGATCTTTTTAAATCAAGAATAAATCTTTTTCAACGTCACATAATGATGAAAATATTCCGACTTATATAAACTTTTATCTGGTCCATATGGGCTGATTAATGCTCTTTCCAACGCATAACCTTGCGGCAAAGGAAAAAGCTTACATTTTCTTTCCACCTCAGGAATAACTTCCGTTCCCACAGGTTGATGATAAAACTTAATTTCACAAATCGTAAAAATCTTATCTGTTCTTTTAAAAATTAAATCAATCTGAAAAGCATCACTCTTTTTTTCAAAGTAAGGTGCTGCGTCTATAAATTCGTCTTCAAACCCCATTGCCGATGCAAGCTCGTGACAATATTTTAAGCAGAATTTTTCAAACGCAATCCCCATCCATTTATCAAAACTATCTTTACTAACCTTTTCAAACAATCGTTTCTGACCACCTAATTGAATAGCCCGAAGATTTGGTTCTATATATTTGAAATAAAAAGTCAGATACTCATCCGCAAGATAATATTTTTGAATCCTCGAATTGGATGGGCGATTCAAAGAAGTAATTCCTCTAATAAAATCTGCTAATTCTAAATTTTTTATATAACTACTTGCTCCCCCACCCGAACTGATTTTTATTTTGTGTCTAATTTTTTCTTGAGTAGCAGGTCCTCCGCCAAGACATCTCACGATTTTAAGATATGTTCCTGCTTGACGAAATTGACTGTAAAATACACGGTCAATTTCATTCAACATTAAACTATTTTTTGCAAAGAAAAGATTGTTGATATTTTGATAAAAAGATTGTTTCTTATTAATCTCCTCAAGATACTTAGGAACAGAACCCAACACTAATAGATATTTTAATATTTCGATATCATCGCGATATTTGCCTAACATTTTTTTTGCATCTCTAGGCAACAACCCCTTAAGATTCATTTCACATGTCACACGACCATAAAGAGCCTTGGATCGAATAACATTTCCCACCATAAATGATGAAACAGAACCACACAGTATTAGGATTGGCTTATAAGGTTTCCATTGATTGTCCCAATAAAACTTTATCAGGCTGACTAATTTTTGCTGATTGGATGCTTGCCACTGAAACTCATCCATAAATAAAATAACTTTTTTTTCTTGCTTCTTAAGATACTGCGTCAAATACTCAAAGATAGCTTCCCAATTTTTAAACTCCACACCACCTAGAAATGGGTCGCGGACTTGGGTTCTAAGTTGAACCTGAAAATGCTGAATTTGTTCTAATGCATATTCTCCTTCAATTGCTTCAAATTTTAATGCTGTGATTTTACTTTTACAAAACTGTTGGATCAGTAAACTTTTCCCAATACGCCTTCTCCCATAGATCACAACCAATTCTGATTTTTGTGATTGATACAATCCCTCTAATAAACTAAGCTCTTTTTCTCTCCCAAATACTTCCATTATTTTTTCCATGTTTTAAGCAAACAAAGTTACACAAACTATCTTTGCTTAAATTATATAATAATAATTCATTTTAAGCAAACAAAGTTACACAAACTATCTTAGCTCAAAATCGACTTTAGTCTTTGTTGATAAAAACAAAAGAACCTAACTCTTCATCATGAATCGTTACTATTTTAATTAAATTATTTTCATATTGAACATCAATCGAATTAATTTCGTTCGTGTTGCATGTTAAATCTCTAACATTCTCAATCACATCGACTGTCAGATCTTTAAAGTTAATACTTTCGTGAGCATCACTAAAATCAATGGCCAATTCTTTATAGTGCAGTTTTTCATTCTCAGTAATTAAGTTTTGTTTGATTTTAAATTCTTTTAATTTAGATTGAACACATTCCAGATTGAAATAAGCAAGAATGGTTTTCTCGATGCTTAAAGCTATTACAGCTTCAGATTGCGAAGGGACATCACTATTCGCTGTTGTATTATTCACTTGATCGTTCGACTCTGTTGTTTGCTTATTTTCATCCCCTGTAGGTTCCTCTGTAGAAACACCGTTTCCCACTTCAGTTCCGCAACGAATTAAATTAAAAAACAAAATAATTAAAAATATATTTTTCATGTTGTCTCCATTTTTTTGAGATGGGGAAACATTTGAAAATTTAATTGCACCACCAGATTATCTTTTTCTGGTGATGGATTTTTATTCTTTAATTTATTAACCGCCCATTCGTGAATGGATTGACGAAAATTTTTTAACTTGTCTTTAAATTCTGCCAAATCTTCATCAGCTAGAGAAAGCGTCAACGCTCCATATTCTCTTTTACTCATCTCAACTTTTTCTAACATCTCTTTGGCGAGTTCCAACATTTGACGGTGATAATTTCTAATCCCCAAACTTTTTATTTCGTCGCTGGAGATCACAAAATTATCTTTGCACGCCCATTTACCTTTTTCATTCTTAAAAATAAAGCCCGATTCTTTTAAAAAGTTTAATGCTTGCGAAATTTGCATGGGCTTCACATCACCATAAAGCCTTCGACTAATCCAATAGGGGTCTTCTTTAAATTGTTTCTGCTCAATCATTTCACGCAGCACGGGATAAAGCCAATGACTTAAATAGATCATGGAATCTTCACTCAAAATTCTTCTTTTCTGTTTAGGTAAAATATCTTTCAACTCATCATAATATTTTTGTTTTTCTTCATCCGTGCTTGCTTGATTAAATTTAACTAACGCTATAAAAAAACGTGATTCATCTTTATGAAGTTTTAAACCCTCAGCAATTTGTTCACTTGCTTCATGACTCAAATTTCTTTTTCCTTCGATCACAAGTTTCATAAAGTTGGGCGAAGCAAATTGACACAACCGTGCAAAATTCCGATAAGAAAATCCACGCTTCGACATTTTTTTTTCTGAATAAAATGCTTTTAAAAATTCACGGTAATTTTGGAAATCAAATACACTTAACACAAAGTCATCCTCCTAAAAATAATGACTATATATGTATTCGGTAATTATAGCACAAAACTTTAGTTAAAAAATATAGTTTAATAATATTGATATATTAATAGCAATATTCGTATTCTTTATGTGTGTGTTTTAAGAACATCCTAGAATACACCAGAATACGCTATCTTCCTAAAAGCTATCACTAAAAACCGGAAATTTGCCGATATGTAAAATGTGAGTACATTAAATATTTAACCAAAGAAAGGACTGTTTATGAAAAAGAGATTTTTAGAAATGAACATCTTATTATCCTGTTTATTTTTATCCAATTGTCGCGATGTTTACATTAGTGAGAAAGGAAAGTTACCGCAAAAAATTGAAAAAAATGGTGGTGTAATGTCTGAACCTGAGAAAAGTAATTTGGGATCAATTACTGTTCATCTTGATGCAGATCGAGATGAATATGAATATGGAGATTTGGAGCTAATACTTACTAAATTCAACAGCGAAGATATGCTTGATTATGATTCTGAAAAAGTTTTGAATTTTGAAAAAAGAGATTTTGAAGATAGTCTTGAGCTTAAACTTGATGATATAGC
>CAZFSQ010000300.1:0-3656 GCA_964521975.1 uncultured Oligoflexales bacterium
TGGAGAAGAAAGTTTAATTTTTTCTTGATAATAAAACTTTCTAAGATCAAGACTCCCTGCATTGACGCGGTAGCCCAATTTTTTTTGCCACCAACTTTCATCCCAACTCATGGGATACATATAAGAAACTATGTCAATCAGGTTTTCTTTAGAAAAGTTTTTCTCTTGATCGACTTCAAGAGCATCTTCTTCGGCAAAGCGAGCGATTAAAGCAGTGGAAGTTAAAAAGAATAATATGATACACCTAATAGCCATAGTTTTGTTGCAAGAAAGTTTAAGCAATGGAAAAAAATCCTAACTATCATCTCATCCTCACCTGTCCCGATGAGTTTAAAAAAGAAGTGGCCGAAGAAGCTCGACGCATGGATGTTGAAATTCTTGAGGCAGAGCTTTATCGAGCTGTTAGAGTTTTAGCTAAAAATGATAAAGAGTTTTATAGGCTTCATTTATCACTGAGTCAGCCCAGTCGCATTTTGTGGGAAATCGCGAAGGGTTCTTTTTTTACGTTAGAAAATTTAACCAGAGTAATTTCTAAATTTCATTGGGAAGATTATTTTGATACGCGGCATTCTCTATCTCTTGAAACATATTTCTATGAAAAAAAAGCAGAACGAAGTTATAGCAAAAAAATCACCCACGCGATTCTTGATGGTATTCGTGAAAGGTGGAAAAAAAATGAATGGGGTGTGCCCAATTTTCAGATGAAAGAATCAAAGGTTTCCATCATCTTTTTTTTCACGGATAAACATTTTACAGTGAGTCTTGATACGGCGGGAAAATCGCTACATAAAAGGGGATTTCGTGTTGGAAGTCACCCTGCCCCACTCAAAGAAACAATGGCAGCGTCCCTTTTAGAGTTCATGGGCTATCATGGAGAGACAAATTTTTATGATCCAATGTGTGGTGGGGGAACTATTTTAATCGAAGCATGTTTCCGAGCACTACATAAATCGCCACTCATCCATCGTCAAAAAGGCGATTGGGGGTTTGAGTGGTTAAAGATGTTTAAGAACGCTATTTGGCGAACTGCACAAGATGAATGTAGAACGCAAAGAAATACTTCATCCGCTGTAAAAGTATTTGGCTCAGATATTGAAAAAGATTATATCGCTATTTCTAAAAAAAATGCTCTTAAAGCTCGCATCGAAAAAGACATCCAATTTTTCACTGGGGATTTTTTTGAAGTTCGTGCTCCAGCAAGTGAAGGTACTCTTTTAACGAATCTTCCCTATGGAGAACGCATAGGAAAAGAGACTTTGGGTGAGGATTCCATTCCTTATTTTAAACAATTGGGGGATCATCTTAAAAAAAATTATCAAGGATGGAAGGTCGGAATTTTAGTTGCAGAAGCATTGCCGTGGAAACATGTTGGACTAAAACCCACCAAGAAATTATCTTGCTATAACGGGTCGATTCCGTGTAAATTTTTAATCTTCGATATTTATAGTGGGACTAAGAGAAAGAAGGAGTAAAACATATTCATGAAACATTTAAATGTAATTAAATCTTTTTTGGTTTTTCTTTTTGTTCTTATTGCCAGAGCATTGCCTCACCCCGCTAATTTTTCGCCTGTATTAGGTGTGGCAGCATATTGTGGGACGAAATGGAGTCATCATGGGTATGGTTTTTTCGGTGCGGTTTTAGGTTTATTTATTTCGGATATTTTATTCTGGGGATTTGAGCCGATATCCTTATGGGTATATTTAGGGGTTGGACTTACAACTTGGCTTGGTCAATTATTTCAAACGCAAACAAAATGGAAGTCGGTTATTTTTCTTCCGCTTTTATCGTCGCTTATTTTTTTCGTGGTTTCTAATTTGGGGACGTGGTTCATCGGTAATTTATATCCTTTGACATGGGGTGGGTTCTTGCAGTGCTTTATCCTAGCCATTCCATTTTTTAAAAATACATTAATCAGTAGCTATGTTTTTTATCTTGGGTGTCTTGGGATAGAAATTTTAGTGAAGCAGCTACAAACTAAAATGGTTTTTAAAGTTTCTTAAAAATTCTAATCCTACATTTCCGCTTTTTTCTGGATGAAACTGACTAGCAAAGAGATGATCGTTGGCTAAGGAAGAGCAGAACTTTTTATCACCATACTGTGTGACTGTTTGTGGATGAGATTCTTCTAATTCCACATAATATGAATGAACAAAGTATTGATAAGAATGCTGTGGAATATTTTGATACATCCAATGATCTTGATGGGTGATTTCAATTTTATTCCAACCCACATGCGGTACTTTTAAATTTTTATAATTTTCATCAAATAAAAATCGTTTTACTTTACCTTTGATAATACCCAAACCTGGGTGTTTGCCAAATTCTTCACTTTCATTCATAAGGAGCTGCATCCCAAGGCAAATTCCCATAAAAGGTTTTTTATTTTTAATATGGTTAAGCACCGGTTCGATTAAATTTAATTTTTTCATATTTGACATAGCATCAGAAAAGGAACCGACGCCTGGTAAAATAATCGCATCAGCGTGAGTAACATCGTTCGCTAGAGACGAAATAGTCGCGTGCATTCCCAAAAATTCACATGCCTTTTTTACGTTATAAAGATTTCCTAGTTCAAAATTTACGATGGTAATATTTTTTTCCATATTTATTTTCTATAAACGACAGTTAATGCCATGTTCCATTAAATATTTTTTAAGTTCTAAAATTTCAAGCAATTCAAAACGACCAAAAGAAGTAACTCCTTTGGAAATAAAATCGGTATTTCCCTCATGGGTCGTTTCATACTTAGGCATAGTCTTTAATTTTTGATAATGAAAAATGGAGGCAATGGCTACGGAATGTGCTCCTTGCCGGATAGCTTTTAACACATCTTCTTTTGAACCTGCCCCACCACAGGCAACAACTGGAATTTTGGTTTGTGATGTTACAAGAGCGATTAAATCGAGATCAAACCCTTTACCTGTCCCCTCTTGATCGACAGAGGTTAATAAAATTTCGCCAGCCCCAAGTTCTTCAACTCGTTTAGCCCAAACGCCGACATCTAAATCAGTTTTTTCTCGGCCATTCTCCATGAAAGCTAAATAATTTCCACCCGGTTGTTTGATCGCTTCGATATTCACAACAATAGTGGAGCTGCCAAATTTTTTCGCAGCTTTTTCAATAAAGCCTGGGTCTTTAATCACCGCAGTATTCATAGAAACTTTATCAGCCCCCATGCCCAAAAGTTTCTGAATATCCTCAATCGTCCGAATACCGCCAGCGACGGTTAAGGGGATATAAATATCTTTTGAGGCTCGTTCGACAAATTTTTCAAGGCTATTTCTTCCATAGAGGCTCGCAACAACATCGACATATAAAAGTTCATCAGCCAAACCTTCATAATATGATTTAGCGTAATAGTAGGGATCACCCAAAACGCGGAGACCTTCAAGATGAATACCCTTAACAAGATTATTTCCCTTAACATCAAGGCGGGGAATAATTCTAACACAATGATTTTTTATTTCAGACATGTTTCAAATTTAAAAATTATTTTCAGGATTAAATTTGGGTTGATTACGATGAAACTCGTCCCACTGACCAATATCAACATAAGATTTTTCACTGATCGGAAAAAAACCTACTCGTTTATTAATGGAGATAAGATCACGAATGAGATCGGTGATGTGATACATTTGTTGGTTATTTGGAGT
>CAZFSQ010000301.1:0-3654 GCA_964521975.1 uncultured Oligoflexales bacterium
GATTTTCGATAGGAGTTCCTGATAAACACAATCGTAGTTGAGATGTGATGGAACAAACCGCTTGAAAAGATGCGGTATCACTATTTTTCACAAAATGTGCTTCGTCTAATAAAAGAATTTTCCATTTAATTTTTTTTAAAATATTTAAATCTCTTAGGACAATCCCGTAACTTGTAATTAAAATATTCCAAGACGGATCATCATCTTTTAAATTACGTTTTCTTTTAGGGCCATGAAAATAAATGGGGGACATGTTTGGTGTGAACTCTTCAACTTTATCTAACCAGTGATCTAGTACAGTCGTTGGACAAACAACCAAAAATTTAGACATGGGGTCTTCTACGTGCAGAGCCGTCATAATTCCCATAGCTTGATGGGTTTTTCCTAGGCCCATTTCATCAGCGAGCAATCCATGAAGATTATTTTTGTAGAGCCACCAAAACCATTGAAGGCCTTCTGATTGATAGGTTCTTAAGTTGAGTTTGCTGCGACTGATATCTGGTAATTTTAATTCGTTATTTCTAAAAGATATTTGTCCTGAAATTGTTTCGAGCAGAGATTTACTTCCTGCAATATCGTCATATTCTCCCAAAGCAGCCTTAATTCTTATAAGACCCAGTCGATCTACTTTAATATTTTTATGTTCATCATCGAGTTGCCACTGAAATTCATCCACAAATTTTGGAATTTTTAGCCACTGGTTTCCGCTGCGTACAACAGGAGAAGCATTCTCCATTTTTCTCTTAATCAATTCGACCATGCTTACTTGAGAATCGCCTTTTCCATATTTTGGATCTAAAAAAAACCAATTCTGGTCCACATTTTTTAGTTCGATACTTGATAGCTCAGGAGTATCCAACACAGTTTGTTGAGAAAGTTCTTTACTTAAAAAAACATGACCCGCTTTATTAAAAGTTTCAAATTGAGTTTTAATCAATTCAAGGGCGGAATCGTCCTCAAATTTTTCAATATATTTTTTATCATTGAATAAACTCTTATTTTCTTTTTCCTTAATCTTAAAATATCCCAAACTTTCTACGAAAAAAAAACTTTTACCCAGCATTTTTTGAAATTTACTTAGTGGGAATAAGACATATTCTTCCTCTATAAAATAAACATTTTTTTTGAATTCAGCGTTAATGTTTTTTGTTTTTTCAATACATATAATTTTTTCAGCGTAGATGGTATTTTTTTCTAAATATAAATAAAATCCAAGAAAGGCTATATTTTTGGAAACTAATTCAGGGATATTATTTTTCAAATTTTCTGTTAGTTCGGGATTTTTTTCTATAAATGATGCGGCTTCATCAAGGTTTAAAATGTAGTTGGTTAATTCTCCTTTGCCTATTTGAATATAAACTTTAAGTTCGGGGCCTTTATTAGCCAATCCAATTTTTTCAATAGAGTTTTTCATTCGAGATAATGCGGAGGAATGAGCTAACTTATTTTCTTTTTCATGAGATGTTTTATGTTCTGTAATGAGTTTTCTAGCTCTAGGAATAACAGAGGGTGCTCTAAGCGGAGAAAGTTGATTTAATTTTTTAAAAATTGAATTTTTTTCATTTTCCAAAAACATACAAGAAGCAACAATATGTTCACAGTATTGCCCATTTTTTCTATTTTTTTTACAGGTACACTCAATCCATTGGATGGAATTAGTTTCCGCATGAATTTTCAAACGTACTTCAGCAAACTGAGGAAATCGTGTTTCAACTTTTAAATTAATAAGTGTTTCATAGGATGATTGACTAATAACTTTATTTTCCTGAAAAAGATCAATCCCCTCATTCCAGTCGTCTTCTGTAACGTATTCAAACAAAAAATCTATTACGTTTTTTTTGGTTTGTTGTTGAGTAATATTCTTTCCGCCATTTTCAAAAAAATAATTAAAGATTATTTTTAGTTCACCGACAAGATTTTCATGAGTTGCGTTTGCAATTCAGGTAAAAAATTTATTATTTCAACTTTAGATGAGATTTACTAGCGAGAAGATTTTTTAAGGGGGAAAATGTTATGAGCAAGAAAATTTTAATTGTGGATGATTCACGCACGATTCGCCAGCAAGTATCGTTTACTTTAAGCAAAGGTGGGTTTCAGGTTTTAGAAGGAGAAGATGGTAAAGATGGTTTAGAAAAATTAAAAGCTAATACAGATGTTGCTTTAGTGATTTCAGATGTCAATATGCCTAACATGTCTGGCCTTGAAATGCTTGAGGCTATTAAGGTAGAAGCTTCAATCAATACGATTCCAGTGATTATGTTAACAACAGAGGGTGCTGCTGATTTAATTAATCGTGCGAAAGCTGCTGGAGCTAAGGGATGGTTAGTTAAACCGTTTAAGCCCGATCAACTTATTGCCGCTGTGACTAAGCTAACAGCGTAGAGTTCTTATTTTCTCAATGGAGAGAGGGTTTTTGTATGCATGATAAAGATGCTTTCTTAGCTTCTAAAAAAGTTGTGGAATTTATTTCTAAGTACACAGAGCTCATGGAGCAACAACTTCAAGGTGTTCGAGGTGCTATGCAAGCTACCGTGGAAGAAGTGATGAAAAATATTCATGAGATAAGTAATAAAGCGGAGAAAAAAAGGGATGAAGCTAATGCAATTTTAGCGAAGACATATTTAGAGCCCGATCAAGAGACAACACACCTTGTTAACAACATTCAAAGTTCGGTGGATTCTGTTTTTAAAGTTTTAGAGCAAAAAAATTCAAAGGGGTTGGATCCTTTTAAAGAGGTTGTGGTCAGTGACAATGCAGATCAGGAAAAAAACATGATGCGAATGGGTGGAAAGTTTTCAAAGCACATGGAAGCTATGTCCACGATGGAAAATGAGTTGAAGGATGTTTTGTTTAACATGATGGGTGCTTTATCGACAGATGATGTGGTTGGGCAACGATTGGAACATATTAGCTTAGCAATACATGCTTTAAGAGTAGGTCTTAGTTATCTTCTTATAAATTTTCACGAACGTTTAACTGTTGCAGATGTAGATCAATTTATGTCGGATTTATTGGCGTATACTTACAAGCAATATACAATGGAAACAGAAAAAGAACTTTTCAAAAAAACATTTGGCTCTATTCCTCAAAAAAAGAAAGCCGCCTAAAAAATTATTCATCACATTCACTTTCAAGCCACGCTTCAATATTTTCTTGTCTCAAGTTATTTGATTGATCCCCACCTCTATGGGAAGTGTTTCCTTTATTAGAAATAAATTGAAAAAACATTTCTGCGTTTTTTACAAATTCATTTGATTTCAAATTAATTCTATTTTCTGATGGGGCGGAATTTTTCAGACTCAATTTTAGCGAGGTGTTGCCGCTTGCATGACAGTTTTTGCACATAGAATCTATACTAGGCTGAATATTACTTTGAAACGCGGAAGTGGCTGTTTCATTCGTACAAGTAGGAGTTGGAACTGAGGCAGAGTGGTTTTTATTTACATCCAATCTTTTATGTTTAGCGGAGATTAGTCCACACCCACAGTTAAAAAAAGTTGTCAATAAAATGCAGATTACTTTTTTTTGCATATTGAAAATTTTATCACGCAGAAAAAAAATTACAAAATTACAAAATAATATTTGACCCAACCTTTTTTTTGGCGTACAACTTTTCTTCGTGCAGTTATTCTTTTTATTTTCACGCCGCTCTTT
>CAZFSQ010000302.1:0-3610 GCA_964521975.1 uncultured Oligoflexales bacterium
GATCTTTTTCATCCACAAGTTGTGCGAAATAGTATGGGTGCTTGTTTTCGTATTCCAATATTTGAGAATAAAAAAGAGTTGATGGTTGATTTTTTGAAGGAAGAAAAAATTCCAATTTGCTCTCTTACGCCTCATGCAAAAAAAAATATTTTCGATATTTCATTTCCAAAACGTGTGGCTTTTGTGCTGGGTCAAGAGGGACCGGGTGTGGATGCTTTTTGGTTAAAAAATTCAGATCTTGAAATTAAAATTCCCATGCGAGGGATTAGCGACTCATTGAATGTGTCCATAAGTGCAGCGATCGTGCTCTATGAGAGGATGAAGCAGATTTGAGAAACTATGTTTTCCTAACCCTTGAAGTAACATCATAGAGCGTAATTGCACAAGCCACAGAGATATTAAAACTTTCCACCATACCGTACATGGGAATAGAAAAAGAATAATCGAGATATTGAAACCATTCAGGGTCAATACCCTCCTGCTCATTGCCGAAGACTAAGGCAATGGGAGTCAGGAGAGGAAGGTGATGCAACTCATGGTGAAAAAATTCTTGATGAGTATTTGCTGATGGGACACGATCAGGGGGTAATGCTGCTGCAATTTTGAACCCTTTATTTCTTAAATGCGTTACACAATCTAAAACATTGTCGAATTTATGGATGTTTAACCATTGCTCTACTCCTGCGGCAACTGTGGAAGCATAAAATTTTTTCTTTAGAGTTACCACATCAATCGTCGAAATTCCAAAGGCATCCGCAGTTCTTAAACACGCACTGACATTATGAGGATGATGGACGTCTTGAATAACTAGTCGAATGTTTTGAAGGCGATGTTGATCCACACGCAGAATTTTGTTTTTTCTTCGTTCGGTAAGTTGATCTAAATTTTCAACGCGAAGGTGATTAAGCATGTTCAGATTGCTGTCCTTGTGTATGTTCATCAACGACTAAAGTTGTACCAATGGTTTCTAAGGCGAGTCCAACTTTTTTTCCTAATCCTGAATCTTGTGGGGTTGTTTTTTTATTTTGCAATAAAACCCAATCAGAAAGTTTGGCTAGGGCAAATTCCCAATTTTGATTTCTTTCCTCGGCAAGTTCTTTCAAACCTCGCATAGATTGATAGAGGCGATCATACTGTGCGATGCGGCGTTTCATTTTCATGAGCAACTCAGGTGTTAAATCTTTTGTACGCTGGACAAGGTCATTATGATCTTGCTCCAGCTTTTTATTTTTGTCGCTAAGATCACGATATTTTTCCCTCAAGGTTTTTAATTCATCTGTGAGAGCTTTTGATGCGGGTTTTGGGATGGATTTTGATTTTTCTATTTCGATTTCTTTATTTTTTACATCCATCAATTCCTCTAACTGAGAAATCTTTTTTTCAAACTGTGATTGCAGCTCTCTAATCTCTGAGTTTTTAAGCTGAACATTTTTTTTGTGCGTTTCAATTTCTTCAAGAAACTGCCCAATTTTTCTTTTGCTTTGATCTTGCTGATCATGCAGATGGCGATAATCGTCTTTCGTTTGTTCTAATTTATCTTTTGTTTTTTTTGTTTCATGATCTTTAAGTTTTATTTGTTCGTGAGCTTTATCGAGTTCATACATGAGCTTTAGTTTTAAGGCGGTTAATTTATTTTGCTGTAGCCACAAAAAAAGTGTGATTAAAATAAAAAATGTCGCTGTAATTGTCATAAAAATCATGAAAACCTCCTCTATGAAATCTCAAAAGAAATCCCAACCGGCACATGATCCGAGGGCTTTTCGCCTTTTCGCATATCGCGGTCGATAAATACGTCGTAGCATAGATTCCGCTGGTTTGCACTGATATAAACCATATCAATTCTCAATCCTTGATCGCGGTAGAAAGACCCTTGGCGATAATCCCACCAGGAATAAAGTCCAGCTTCCTGTTTAAATAGTCGCAACGAATCCGAAAACCCTATATCGCATAATTCGCTGAGATATTGTCTCTCTTGCGACGAGCAGTGTAATTTTTCTTTCCATCCGATAGGATCACAAACGTCTCTGTCATCAGGTGTGATATTAAAATCTCCAGTAACAATTATTTTGGTATAATCTTTAGAAAGATTTTTAAGAAATAAATTGAGTTCTCGCAACCAATTTAATTTGTATTGAAATTTTGGAGCACCAATTTCTTGCCCGTTAGGTACATAAACCGAGAAAATGAGCCAATCGTGAATTTTAGCCCCAACAATACGAGCATCACCATTTTCGCTACCGCGAAAGTCAAAGGAAAATTTTTCGATCGGTAAAGTGCTTAAAATAGCCACACCGTTATAACTTTTTTGTCCTAAAATAATGCCTTGATAATTTCTTTTGCGAAAAGGTTCCCAAGGGAATTTATCTTCTGTGCATTTTAATTCTTGTAAACATAAAATATCAGGCTGGCGTAAATCTAAATATTCTTCAACTCGTGGTAAACGAGCATTCACAGAATTGACATTCCAACTAGCGAGGATTTTTTTCATGAATTGATTTCTTTACTGTTGTTCATTAAAATTTGCATGTCATCAGCTAAGGGTGATTCTATCAAGAATTCTTTTTGTTCCAACTGAAATTCTAACAGTTGAGCGTGAAGGCAATGACGATAATGCCCTGTGGCGTGAATGACTTTTTCTGTCGTACCATTTTCATAATATTCTAAAAAAATATTTTCATCAGGATGATAAAGTTTATCTCCTATCAGAGGATGATTTTTATATGCCAAATGAATTCTAATTTGATTGGTGCGACCTGTTTGCGGTTCAGCTTTACATAGAAAAAAATCACCGATTTGGGAATGATTATATTTTGATTGAACATAAAACCCAGTGAAAGCATCTTGTCCTGCTGAAGGATCAACCCAATGCTTGATCCTAATTTTTCCCTGCGAGAAGACTCCTAATCTGGCGGATTCTTTCCAAGATGGTTGAGCAGGAATTCCTTTCGCGAGAGCGAGGTATGTTTTTTTTATTTCGTGATTTAAAAATTTTTGAGCTAATTGATTTCTTTTCGCATTCGTTGCAGCACAGAGTACAATTCCACTTGTTTCTTTATCAAGACGATGCACAGCACTCCACTCAGTGCCAAATTGATCTTTGAGAAATTTAGCGAATGTTTGATGACGAAAGGGTCCATTTTCGTGCATGGGTAATCCGGGTGGTTTATACACCGCGAGAATATCGTTACTTTCCCATAATAAGTTTAAACGACAATCAACCTGCGGTTCGCGTTCGATGGGGTAGTAATACGTAATTTGATCGCCCTTGCGTAATTTATAACTGTTTTTTGCTATGGATTCTTGATTGATGAAGACTTCACCAGCTTTGATTTTATCTTGCCACATATTGCGAGTTAAAAATTTGAAGTGATTGGCTAAATAAGCATCTAATCGAAGATGGAGAAAAGGTTCTTCGATAGGTTTACCTAGTGGGCGATAGATCGGGTCGTAGGGTTCTTCGGTTGTTGTTTTAAGCATAAAATACTGAACTATCTTTGCATTTAAATTTCAATCACGTAATATAATCCACATGGTCATTGCATCCAACAGAAATTCTTTTGAGAGGGGGTAGAGGAAGTTGCGTGAACGACCTAAGACATTGGTAACATCT
>CAZFSQ010000303.1:0-3599 GCA_964521975.1 uncultured Oligoflexales bacterium
ATGCTGAAATTCCCACCAAATCAAAATTGAGTAAGATATCTTCCCCGCTCACTCCTTCAACATGAAAATTGATTGTATTTGAAATTGAATTTTCTAAATCACCATGAATCTCACAACCTTTAATAGACTTTAAATCTTCAATGATTTTTCTTTTTAATAAATAAATCTCATTAGAAAATTTTTTTATTTTGTCTGAAATATTTGAAGTAGCAATGCCCAAAGAAATAATTCCAGGTACATTTTCTGTCCCCGCTCGTCTCTTCCTTTCCTGTCCACCACCTGTTATCAGTGGATTTAACTTTATTCCACTTTTTAGATATAAGACACCTACACCTTTCAAACTTCCAATTTTGTGCCCAGAAAATGCCGCACTATCTACTTCGCTTTTTTTAATCCAGGTTAAATCTATTTTTCCTAATGCCTGTACGGCGTCTATGTGAATATGACAAAATTCCGTTTTTTTTCTTACAAGTGAAATGATCTCTGAAATGTTTTGCAAAACTCCTGACTCATTATTTACAAGAATCACTGCTACACATTTCGTATTCGATTTTATTTTACTTTCTAAATCTTCCAGAGAGATTAATCCTCGTTCATCAACCGCAATCCTCTCACCTTCATCTCCCATTGTCTCCAAAACCGAAGAGTGTTCAATACTCGAACAAAGACCATGCCCCTTCTCTACTCCTCGCAAAATAAAATTATTTGCTTCTGTTCCTCCGGACGTAAAAATAATTTCCTGAGAATCTGCTCCAATAATTTTAGCAAATTCATGCCTTACTAATTCAATTGTAACTCTGGCATTTCTCCCAGATGCATGAATACTTGAAGGATTTCCGTCACAACTTTTTATTTTTTCACAAAGCTTTTGAAGATGACTTTCCGATAACGGTGAAGTGGCGTTGTGGTCCCAATAAACCTGCATGTTGTAAAACTTCTTTCATAGATGATACATAAT
Source organism: uncultured Oligoflexales bacterium (assembly GCA_964521975.1). Taxonomy (GTDB): domain Bacteria; phylum Bdellovibrionota_B; class Oligoflexia; order Oligoflexales; family CAZFSQ01; genus CAZFSQ01. Next base: position 959 of record CAZFSQ010000303.1, read on the forward strand.
AAATTTTTAATTGCTGCAAAATATTTTTTGGAATCTCATAGAGATCTTGGCGGTTCATTTCAGGAAGAATAATTTTATATTTTCCGTAGCGATAAGCAGCAAGAATTTTTTCTTTGATACCCCCCACAGGTAAAACTTGCCCTCGCAATGTAATTTCTCCGGTCATAACCCAAGCACTGTCAATAGATTTGTCTAATAAAAGAGATGTGAGAGCCGATAAAATTGCAACCCCAGCACTAGGGCCATCCTTGGGGGTGCCCCCATCAGGAAAATGGACATGCACCTCTCTGTCCAACATTTTTTTTGCATCATCCTCAAGCGGTGACTTAACCGATCGCAAATAACTCCACGCTGTCTCTACACTTTCTTTCATGACATCACCTAAAGAACCCGTTAATTTTAAATTAGTCTTACCAGAGTTTCCTTGATGATGAAGAGAGGTTTCTACATAAAGTAAATCCCCACCATGTTCCGTATACGCTAAGCCAATAGCAACTCCAGGTGACAAATTTTTTTCTACAGGTTCACTCAAAAACTTTTTAGGCCCAAGCCAATCCAGCATCAAATCGTGAACTGATTTTTGTCGAGAAATATTTTTCTGTAAAAAGTAACGAATATTTTTTTGAAAAAGCGTTTCAATATTTCTCTTAAGCTGCCTAACTCCTGCTTCACGAGTGTAGTGGCGAATAATTTCCAAAATATTTTCATCTCTTAACTGCAAACCACCACGTTTTAATTTTAGTGATTTCTTAAGTTCAGGAATAATATGTTTTTTAGCGATACTTAATTTTTCATCCTCGGTATAACTTGTAACCTCTATAATTTCCATGCGATCTAACAATGCACTTGGCATATTTTCTAAAGAATTCGCAGTCGCAATAAAAATACAATTAGAAAGATTGATGGGCACACCTAGATAATGATCTAAAAATTGAGTGTTCTGTTCAGGATCTAAAACCTCAAGCAATGCCGCACCCACATCACCGTGCGTAGAATCTTTTCCACCCACTTTATCTATTTCATCTAATAGAATAACGGCTGTACTCGTCTTACATTTTGAAAGTGACTGCACAATTTTTCCTGGCATAGAACCAATATATGTGCGGCGATGCCCTCGAATCTCCGCCTCGTCTCTCACTCCTCCCAAAGCAATTTTAATAAACTCTCTTTGCATGGCTTTAGAAATTGACTTAGCCAATGATGTTTTACCCACACCCGGCGGGCCCACTAATAAAATAATTTTCCCTTGAATTTTTTTTGTATGAATGACTGTTGAAAGATAGTCGAGAATTTTATCTTTGACTCGTTCAAGAGCAAAATGTTCTTTCGATAAACTTTTTTCTGCAAAGCGAATACTTGGAAATTTCAATGGCTCATATACCCACGGAAATTCTTTCATCGTCTTTAAATAATTATAAGAAATAAAATAATCTGGAGAGCCCACGGCCATCATTTCCATTCTTTCCATTTCTTTTTTACAAACGTCTTTGAGTTCTTGGGATAAATTAGCTGAGGTCAACCAATCGCTAAACTCCTGCGTTTCCGCATTGCCCCCCTCCACTTCACTCAATTCTTTTTTGATCAATCTTAATTGCTCTTGAAGATAGTGGATCTTATGCTCATCTTTCAATTCTTCTTCCAAACTATCCTGCAAAGATGCTGAAAAATTTTGAATCTTTAATTCACGACTTAAAAAAGAATTAACTTTTTGTACGAGAGGCAACATTGGTTGCGTGATAAATATTTCCATCTTCTCTTGAAGCGATAGCGATAAATAACTCGCAACAAAGTAACTTAATTTTTCTGGATTCTCCAAATACGTTCCTAAATTTTCCTTCTCCAAAGCTATATCTTTTATACTAGCTAGATATTTCTTAGATTGGGTCACAAACTTTTTAATTTCGGCTCTCTCACGAATTCCAAGATTTTCATTTTTCCTTTTAGGAAATATGACTTCTAGCTGGATATATTCATTTTTTTTCTTGATCCGTTCGATCTTAAAAATTTCTACCCCTTGCACCAAAATTCCAAAACCATGGGAAGGCATTTTGACTCGCTCGACTGGCTTTACTAATATGCCCCACTCCACATTTTTATTTTTATTTTTGAAAGCAATCCCAAGGTTAGTTTTACCACGTAGAAATGAGGACCATGATTTTTCAGGTAGTTGTGTACTCTTATTAATTAAAATCTGGGTATGAGGATAACAAACTTTATCTTCTAAAATAATTCCGCACAAAATATTTTTTTCATCGTTCATCATCTAAGGAATTTTCAGTTCCATTTTTTCCGTTTTAAACACTTTACTTTCCTGTTGTCCGAGACCAATAAGGGTAACTTCCCACTTTTCAACATGATCAAAAGCACCTTGAAAATTCACTGCCACCGTTTCTTTTTTAACATCTTTTGGACAAATTAATTTCCATTCAATGAAACTTTCTGCGTGCTCTTCTTCGTGCCCGTGACCATGTTCATGCCCCTTTTCTTCAATGAAAGCCTTCGCATTTAAATTTTCCAGCTTACAGTCTTTTTGCTCTGTTAATAAAACCCACGAACTTACTTTTTCTTTTATCTTAGAAATTTTATCTTCGATCGCTTGTGCGAAGCCGCGAATATCTTGGCGTGTTTTAGCGGCTTTGAG
>CAZFSQ010000304.1:0-3597 GCA_964521975.1 uncultured Oligoflexales bacterium
CGCTTGTTCCTGATTGAAGGCCACTTTCAGAGAGAATGACCGAATCAAAAATGTTTGGATATGTAGATGCTCCTGATTGATAAATGTAACCCATTTCAAAATCAAAAAGATGAATTTGGTTGTTTCTATCAACAATACTTGTTCCTAAAGGATTAAAACCTTGTTGATCAGGTGCTCCGTTATAGATCGTTCTTAAGAATGGAATCCCCGCACTGCCAAGATTAATTTTCGTTTGATTATTAAAAAAATACGCTTCATAATCGGCCCCATTATTTTCATAATAAGTATATAAACGTGGTTTATCATCTTGCCCTAAGCCACCAAAGCTTGAATAAGCTAATGCTTCACCTATAATGTCGTATTCCCAATTATTTCTAAGGTAATAATGTACAAGTTGGGTGTCAATTTTTGATAGAACATGCGGTTTATTCTGTGAGTCAAGGATCAACTCAAAATGCTTTCCATTATTAATATTTCCACCGACCATCCCAACAGGTTCAGGATCGGACCACGCCCCATCTGATTTAGTTTGATATAGGGCATTATTATCATACGCTGCCATCTTAGAAACAACATGAATGGTTGGAATATTGGGATTTTGAGTTTTCGCGTCACATAATTTTCCTGGAGAGAGATTAGGTATGGGATAAGAATTGTTTTTACTGCATATACGAAAATAATAATTTTTAGCTGAAGCAAGGGATTCGATTAAATAGGAACCCGCTGTCCCTGGAATATTATCTATTTTGTTAGAGCTATTTTTACATTGTCCATCATCATTTATTGCGGCCTCATTTTCACCATAAACAATTTTATATGCAGCGACAACACCCCCAGGAACCCCCCACGATAAACGAATGCTGGTTGAACTCATCGAATTACAGGTAAGGTTGGTGACTTCAAAGGGCCTGGGAGCAAAAATTTCTTGTCCCCCTAGTTTCGTTTCTTTTAATTGCCCTACTTGCATATCAATAACACTACCTGCGACAGGAAATGTAAGTTCGGTGGAACCATTAACCATAGGAACTTTATTGATGAGCGAGGGTGGAATAATTCTTGTGCTTTCATCTTCATCATCACCAACTCGCATGACAATAACGAGATCAAAACCTGGAACAATTTTATCATCGGGGACAATAATTTTTGTAATAATATTTTTGCTGAATGAATTATCTGAAACGAGAGACCCATCCTCTGTTTTCGTAGTCACCGTTGCATCGGTTCCGCCTAAGAGGATCACCTTACCAAGTTCTGGCATAGGTTTTCGTATGGCATCAATCGACAAATGAACGCTGGAAACATTTTGGACAAGGCCATTAGGGGCATATGCCACAATTCCTTTTTCAGCGGATGACGTTGATACAGCAGTGGATTCATTTTCATTGACTGAAGCAGAAGTGTATTGCGTTTCCTTTGAAGTCGTTTCTTCAATATTTTCTTGGGTAGTGGGTGATGATGCAACTGAACGAGACGTGTTTCGAGCTGATTTGCTTTCGGTGCAACCAATAATAAAGATAAGGGGAACTATGTATATTCTAACACTCATCAGTATAGCTTTCGGACAAAAGCTAAAAAACTTTAGAGAAAGAGTTTAAGAATTACCTGCGATGATTATTTTTAACAAATTAAATTTCATAAATTCTCCTTTGCACAAATTCAAAACCACAGATCTCGTCGGATTATTTTGAAAAATAATGAGCTAAATTTTATAACTTTTTAATAATTATGAAGTTTTAGTAAAAGCCTTAAGACTATTTATTACTTAAATAAATACTCCCCAAAGGTCCTTCTCTATCAGGGGGATCACCTTGGCGAATAAATTGACACATAAGACCATCTAAAGCAGTGAACCATTTTTGATTTTTATAAATAGCGAGAGCCTCGTGACAAGTTTTTTGCATCGCATTAATTGAAAGATTGGGGTCGAGATAATAAGAAACGCCAAGGCCGCTGCCATCTTTGGCTAAAATCGAAAAAGCTCGAATGATTTTTTGCGATTTCTCAATGGGTGATAGAACAATTTTTTGCCAATCAGCATTTTTAAACAGACTGTCTTTTGCTTTCAGAATTGTTTCACGATCTAGGAAAATTAAATTTTTTCCACCTTCTAAAAGTTTTTCAGCGATTTCAAATTTGATATAAGAAGATTCTTTCAAATTATTTTTTAAATCTGTTTGTCCAAGTTCAACCCAAGTTAAATAATCTTTTCCTGTGTGGGTCCACTGCCAAGTATGCCATTGTCCAATCCACCATTTATTTTTATTGGGAACAATCGTGATAAAAATTTTTCCAAGTTCTTTTTCTGAAGCAATTTGAATCATCGCGGCAAATTGTAAATTATAACCATGATGGGTTTTAATCGCGATACCGTCTTCAGGACAATGAAGTAAATCAGGCAACCCATCCACGGTATTTAAAGCCCATACTTTTTGATAATTAAATTGCAATTTATCAAGGGAGGATTTTTTATATGCCGCTTGAAAAGAGTTTAAAATATCTTGAAGCTGCCTCGAAGAAATTTTTAGACGTGGATGAAAAAGTGGGGTCAACCCATCTTTTTTTTCCTGAATTAAATTTTCTTGAATAGAAGATAAAAATTCCTGCAACCCTAAAGCATCAAAGTTGAGTTTTCCTTTCATGTCTTTGGAAACAGATAGACATTCTTTTTTTGCGAGTGTTTTTTCAAATAATTTTTTTCTTAAAACTTCATCTGTGGCCCAAAGCATAGAACCAAAATTTAGAAAACAAAAAATAAAAAGATTTACTTTTTTGCCACACATGTTGAGCAACCTTTTTTTTCTTTGATTAAAGATTTTAATTCCCAATTACCAAATTCAGAATTAATTGCTGTAAGTGCATCTTCTAAAAATTCATACTCACAAGTAAATAGTTCTTTGATCAATTTTTTTTCTAAACAATAGGCATTGTAACTATAACGTTGATCATCGGGATCAAAAATAAGACTGATCCCTGCTTGACGATCGCCGAAGGTCAAGGAGTGAGTTTCAAAATTTTCGAGATTAAGTTTCATGGAGTATCCTCTTCTTATCAAGATCAAATTACCCTATTGACGATATCACCCTCTCGACCTCACTTGCAAAATATATTGGCAAAGAAATAATTTGCACCTCCCAATTTTGACCCTTTGGAGTAGTAATTTGATGCTTAAATTGTGATGGAAAACTTAAATCAAACCGCACAGCTAATTTTGTAGAGTGGCTCTCGCAAAAATTCCACAGTGATTTCATTTTACCAAGTGCCCCCGATTTAATTTCTATCGGGATAATTTTCGTGCCGAAGGAAAAAACTAAATCAATCTCAGCATTCTGTGATTTTTTTTCTCGCAGCCAATAATAAAGCTGTGTTCTTGTGGCCTCTGAAAGAACGGAAGATATTTCTTGAACAACAAATTGTTCAGCTAATTCTCCTTCATTGACAAGTTGCAGATCCTCCGGTAAATCGCTTAGCTTATTTAAACCCAAAGCGGACAACCAAAGACCAATATCCAAATGATAAATTTTTTTGATGTCGATTGAAGCTTGAGCGGCAAGGGGAATTCCATAGGCATCTGTGTGGCGAATCTCTTGAATCAACCCA
>CAZFSQ010000305.1:0-3580 GCA_964521975.1 uncultured Oligoflexales bacterium
GTCTATTAATCGTATGTTTCACGCGATTGAACGTATTCGTCAGGGGCAAATGGTTATTATGGTGGATGACGAAGATCGTGAAAATGAGGGTGATATTGTTTTCGCCGCAGAACATGTTAGTCCTGAAAAAATTAATTTCATGGCAAAAGAAGCTCGTGGCCTCATTTGTTTAGCGATGGCTCCGCAATTGATTGATCGCTTGGAATTGCCTTTGATGAGTGATGTCATTAGTGCTACAAGACCAGGTTCTCCCGTGAAGACGGCTTTCACTGTGAGCATTGAAGCACGTCACGGTGTTTCCACCGGAATTTCAGCTTTTGATCGTTCACACACAGTCAAAACAGCAATCTCTGATCAAACATCACCTTCAGATATTGTTATTCCTGGCCATATTTTTCCTCTTAAAGCACGTCCAGGTGGAGTTCTTGAACGGACAGGTCATACAGAAGGATCTGTTGATTTAGCTCGACTGGCAGGACTAAAACCGGCTTCTGTTATTTGTGAAATCATGTGCGAAGATGGTTCAATGGCAAGAGGAAAAGATTTAGAGGTGTTTGCTAAACGCCACAATTTACCTATCATTTCTATTGCGGATCTTATTCAATTTCGCTTATTAAAAGATTCATTGGTTAAAATAGAAGATGAAACAACGGTTCAACTCTTTTCACAGTCGATCAGGGCCTATCTTTTTCGTTCTGTTCTTGATCATGAATTACATTTTGCTTTAGTACGCGGGAATCCTTCAGAAGGAATTTCTCATGTGCGTGTTCATCATCAAAGTCCAATTTTAGATTCATTTGCTCAAGGATTATTAGGTTCTAATCATCGAATGAATTATGGATTGGAAATGTTGAAAAAAGAATCACCCGCTGTTTTAGTTTATCTCAATAATCATCTACCTGAGGAAAGTTTTAAAAATGATTTTGAGATTTTAAAAAAACTTAACTCAGGTCAAAATAAAAAAATTGCATCGCAAGCGGCGATGGATTTAAGAAGAGTGGGTATCGGAGCACAAATTTTAAAGCTTTTAGGTGTACAAAAAATGAATGTTCATATGACACAGACAAAAAATATAAAAGGCTTGGCTGGTTTTGGTTTGGAAATTGAAAAAATTATTCAGATACAGTAATTATGAAAAGTTTATCCACTAAAATTTTAATTATTACGGCGACGTTTTATCAGGAAATTTCTAATGCTTTAGTTAAAGGTGCGATGGCTCATCTTGTCAAAAACAACATTCCTAAAAAAAATATTATCGAAGTAAAAGTTCCTGGAAGTTTTGAAATTCCGGTATTAGCAGCCAAGGCAGCTCGTTCCAAAAAATATGCAGCTATTATTACTCTGGGTGCGGTGATTCGTGGTGAGACACCTCATTTTGATTATGTCTGTCATGGATTAGTCATGGGGCTTTCAAATATCATGGTGGAGACAGAAACTCCCATTGTTTTTGGTGTACTTACAACCAATACTTATTCTCAGGCAGAGATGAGGGCTGGATTAGTTTCTGACAAAAATAATAAAGGGACGGAGGCAGCTCAAGTGGCTCTTCATATGATAGAAACGATGGAAAAAATTTAAGACGATGAAATCAGAAAATAAAAACAAGGATAATCCTTATTCACTTGCGAGAACATTTGCTGTTAAATTTCTTTATCAATGTGAACAAAATAAAATTTATTATTTTGGTCAAAATTTTTTAGACACTTTTTTACATGATGAGAGTGTTTCTACAAAAGTGATTCCCATGATTACCAAACTTGCTCAGGGGGTTTTTGAAAAAATGATTTTCATTGATCGTCTTATTTCGGAAACAGCAAAAAATTGGTCATTAGATCGTATTAATACTTTAGAGAGAGCAATTTTGAGAATGGCGATTTATGAGTTTATTTTAAAAGAAACTCCCTACAAGGTTGTGTTTGATGAAGCGATTGAATTAGGCAAAACTTTTGGTACAGATCAATCGGGAGCTTTTATTAATGGGATTTTAGAAAAGGCATATACACTATTGAAGGATTCTCCTTAAACCGATAGAATTCCATATATATGGAACCTCAAATATTACCATCTGATTTTAATCCCGAACCATTTTTAAAAATTGAATCTCATTTACAAAGTTTGTCTCAGGAACCATCCGTTGAGTTACGACCCGCTGTTGCTTTAGAGCTTGTGACCTATAGTCACGCAGATCTTTGCCCGTTTTGGATCAACATTGCGGAGGAAAAAAAATCTCAAGATGCACTTACTCCCCATGACATTTCTTCGATCACAACGATGCAGGAATGTTTTAAACAAATTTCTCACCGAGGTGTTAATTTTGAACCACCGCTCATGATCTCTAATACGATGGGACTGTCACCTCGTTTTGTTTATGTGTTGCAACCGCCACCTATCAATATTTCTGATTCGGAAAGTTGGGTGCAAAACATTGTTCAAGTCGTTAATGCATGGAAACAACCCTTGTGTGGTTTACATTTTCAGCCATCATTTTTATCGTCAAAAACTCTATCCTCTGTTTTGACAGATGTACTGCGTCAACTTGTGCTCAATACAACAACGAAGCGTTATCAATTGCTTTTGGATGACCAAGATTACAATTGCCTTATACAGCTTGCCGTTCGCTTGAAAAAAGATTTGGATCAAAAGGGGATTGATCTTTATATTTTTCATTAGAGAGGTCTTACATTAGTACCATTTTCAAAGATGATATTTTCAAAGGAAAAAATGCCCTGATTACTGGCGGGGGAACGGGGATTTGTTTTGCGATTGCGAAAGCTCTTGTCCAACATGGGGCAAATGTATGTCTTATGGGTCGTCGGCAAGATGTTTTAGAGAATGCTGTTACTGAATTAAATAAGATTCGGCAAGGGGAGCATTCTTATTTTCAAGGAGATGTTCGCGAAATATCTGCGTGTGAAGCTTCCGCTGAGTTTATTAAAAAAAAATATACTCATTTAGATATATTAATTAATGGAGCGGCTGGAAATTTTTTATCCCCTCCTGAAATTTTAAGCCCTAATGGTTTTAAATCTATCATCGAAATAGATTTGATAGGTACATTTCAAATGTGCCGTTATTTATTTCCTTTATTGAAAATAAAAAAATCGAGTGCCATTTTAAATATTTCTGCAACCTTACATTATCAAGGGACATTGATGCAGGCAGGGGTGTCTGCGGCCAAAGCCGGTATTGATGCTCTTACAGTGAATCTTGCATGTGAATGGGGAAAATATGGTGTTCGGGTGTTAGGTATTGCTCCCGGTCCTATTGAGGATACGGAGGGAGTGCGAAAACTTGTTCCTGAAACTGGACGAAAAAAACTTGCTGAAGAAACACCGCTCAAAAGAATGGGGCAAACTCAGGATATTGCCCAGGCGGCTTTGTTTTTATTATCGGATGGGGCAAGTTATATTACGGGAGAAACTTTGGTAGTCGATGGAGGACAATGGCTTTATAAAGCTCCGCTCCTTTCTCCTGAAGAGTTGCAAAAGTTTGCTGAGAGAATTAAGAGAGAAAAATTAAAATAAACCATGAAAATAAAGTTTGAAAAATGGCATGGTTGTCAAAATGACTTTATTATTCT
>CAZFSQ010000306.1:0-3569 GCA_964521975.1 uncultured Oligoflexales bacterium
GTGGTTTTAATTTTTTTTGCCAATTCTGCTTGTGTTAAACCAGCACGAGTTCGAGCAGCTTTGACGGTATATGCAATATGTGTTTTAGCTTTTTCTCTTTGATAATAAATTTTGATCTCTGGGTCTTTAAGTAGTTTATCAAAGAACGGCTGTGCCATTTTAAATTTTGCTTTTTGGGGCGTCATATAATCTCCTTCATTCTCTTTTCCGCAATTTCTAAATCTTGTAGCGTGGTTTTCTGTGTTGTTTTTTTAAAGACATGCAGCCATATCATGAGATCTTTTTGGAGCAGAACATATGCAATACGATAACCGCCAGAGGATGTAGAAAATTTAATTTCCCAAAGTTTTCCTCGAAGTTGACGAAACTGAACTCTAGGACAATTTAATCCATATGTTTGGATTCCGTTAAACACGTCGCGAAAGCGAGCTTGATCAGCTTTGGGGAGCGAAGTGATGAATTCTTCGACCGGCTGTCTTCCTGATGCTGATATGTAAAATGCAACCTTCACTTTTCTATGATAGCCAATTGGATATAAATATCAATAAATATTTTACAATAGCTTGACCTTTTAGTGAATGATAAACTAATTGATTCATAGTAGGAGTACAATATGTCAAAACAGCTAACGCGAGACTTAATTTCGTTTTTTGTTTGGATCAACATATCCCCCTTATTTGCTCAAGAAAGTTACGACTTGCCTTACGATCCCAGAACTTTCCAAGGTGAAATTAAGGAAGAAGAACTTGGAAATATTTTGAAAGCTATTGATGAGAGGATCGCAGTTCTTAGAAACGCGGGTGAAATGTTAGAACAGGGTATCAAAGGGGAAGCTTTCCCTAACTTAAATCAACCCAAGCCTACCTTTGATGATACACCCGAAGTAAGAAAGGAATTGCGTTTAGTTTGTCAGTTGTTGGACCTCTATAGAATGTCAAATAACTTTAGAGTAAATTCCGAATCACAATGGGAGATGTTTCCGCTAGGTTATGGAAAAGGTCCGCATGGGCCCCTGGTCTTTGATGGAGGTTATGCGGAAGCGATTCATGCCTTTGCTTATGGAGCAGAAAAGTTTGGCAATTTAAAGGATATTATTCAATTGGGTAATGAACTTAACCGACAAGGCGAAAGTGCTAAACCATGGGCTGATCCAGCTTTTTTAATTCGGGTAATGTTCATTAACAATAATTCGAGTTTCAGTCGCGAGATGGGACAAAGATATATTGATCTTGCTAGTTATTGGTCAGCACGGCAACAAATTTTACTTGGTCGTGCTTTGAGTATCAAAGATAAAAAAATACGAGAGAAAGTTTTTGGAAATCTTGGGTGTAGTCAAGCATGTTGTTTGCTTAATTTTGTTGTTAACTAGAACACACTACACGCATCACTTAGCTAAAATTTTCAAAATCCTCTCCGCCGACTCCAAAATGGAACTTCCCGGCCCAAAAATTTCTATGACCCCGGCCTTTTTCAAAAAATTATAATCTTGCGGTGGGATGACTCCGCCCACGATTACTTTAATATCCGAAGCACGCTCTTTTTTGAGAATTTTAATTACTTCTGGTACGAGAACTTTATGCCCCCCCGCGAGTGAAGAAATCCCAATCACATGCACATCATTTTCAATAGCCTGCTTCACTATTTCTTCCGGCATTTGAAAGAGTGGGCCGATATCGACATCAAATCCCAAATCGGATAATCCTGAAGCAATTACATGTGCCCCACGGTCATGACCATCTTGCCCAACTTTAGCGACAAGGATTCTCGGTCGCCGTCCATTTTTTTGATTAAATTTTTCTGAGAGTTTTCTTAAGTCAGAAATTTTTTTCTCGTCTTTAAAATTAGCACTATATTTTTTAGAAACAATTTTATTGTTCAATTCGTATCTTCCAAATTTTTTCTCAAAAGCAAGAGATACTTCTCCTAATGTAGCTCGTCTTTTCATCGCTTCTATCGTTAATTCTAAAAGATTAACACCTTCTTGTGAAGCGGCCCTTTCTAGTTTTCCTAAAATTTCATCCACCTTTTTTTGATCACGTGATTTCTTAACCTGCTTTAGTCTTTTAATTTGTGTTGCTAAAACTTTTTTATTATCGACTTCCAGTAATTCCAGTTTTTCTTCTTGCTCAACTTTATATTTATTAACTCCAACAATAATATCTTCCCCGCCATCAATCCTTGCTTGTTTTTCGGCCGAAGATTCTTCCACCTTTTGTTTGGCAATTCCCTTTTCAATATATTTCGCCATTCCACCATGAGATTTAATTTCAGCTAGATATTCTTTGACTTTAAGAATTAAATCGTGCGTCAAACTTTCAATAAAATAACTTCCCCCCAAAGGATCGACAGTTTTTGTAATATCTGTTTCTTCTTGAATAATGATCTGTGTATTTCTGGCCACACGCGAAGAAGTTTCAGAGGGTAATGCCAATGCCTCATCAAATGAATTAGTATGTAAAGATTGCGTGCCACCTAAAACGGCTGATAGAGCTTCAAGCGTTGTGCGAACGATATTGTTATAAGGGTCTTGTTCGGTGAGAGTATATCCCGATGTTTGACAATGCGTTCTTAACATAAGCGATTTTTCATTCTTGGGATTAAATTGCGACATGATTTCACACCAAAGAACTCTTGCGGCTCTCAATTTCGCGATCTCCATAAAAAAATTCATCCCAATACCAAAGAAAAAAGAAAGTCTTGGAGCAAAAAGATCAATATCTAATTTTCTTTTGAGTGCTTCTTCGACATATTCGAGACCATCAGCCAAAGTAAAAGCTAATTCAAGAGCACTATTTCCCCCTGCTTCTTGAATATGATAACCACTAATCGAGATACTATTGAAATTTGGCATTTCTTTAGCCGTGAATGAAATGATATCTCCAACCATTCGCATGGAGGGTTTCGGTGGATAGATAAATGTATTTCGCACCATGAATTCTTTTAAAATATCATTCTGAATTGTTCCTCTTAGAACGCTTCTTTTCACACCCGATTCTTCGGCAGCAACGATAAAGGCTGCTAAGATGGGGAGCACTGCCCCGTTCATCGTCATTGAAACGCTCATTTTATCGAGAGGAATATCACGAAATAAAATTTTCATATCCTCAACTGAGTCAATGGCCACGCCCGCTTTTCCAACATCACCGGCCACTCGCGGATGATCCGAGTCATATCCTCGATGCGTTGGTAAATCGAAAGCAACGCTTAATCCCATTTGTCCTTGAGCTAAACATTTTTTGTAAAATTTATTGGATTCTTCTGCCGTCGAAAACCCAGCATATTGTCGAATGGTCCAAGGATGCTCGGTATACATCGTAGCCTTTGGACCTCGTAAATATGGAGGCATTCCAGAAAAACTTTGTTTAAAATTTATTTTTTTGAGATCGTCTTCAGTATAAAGAGTTTCATATTTTATGTTTTCTTGTGATTGAAAAAAATGTTCTTCAAATTTTTTGTCTTTCAACTCTTTTTCAACTAACTTTTTCCATTTTTCAAATTCATTGTTTTGCATGATTAATATTTTATATCAAACGGCAAGGCGGAGAGGTATTAAAAGATTTACACCATTT
>CAZFSQ010000307.1:0-3563 GCA_964521975.1 uncultured Oligoflexales bacterium
ACGACCGAAACAATTTGTGTAGGCGAAAAAACAATCTCGCAACAGAATATTAAATCGAGTTACCTAGGAAAAGATTCCCACTATTTTACAAATCTTATTCTACCGGAAAATAAAATTTCCAATATTGAGTCGAGAGGAAAAATGATCTCCTCTGAAAATTGCTTATTGCAATTCTCCAATTTTCAACCCTACGGACAAATTAATGGAAACGATACAGTTCAAGCAAATTACAAATTATTTTTTGGTCCCAAAGAAGAAAGTATTCTTAAAAATGCCCAACTCGGTTTAGAAAATGTTGTTGATTATGGTTGGTTTGGAATATTAGCCCGCCCCTTGTTGGCCTCCATTAAAGGCATTAACCACTTTACTCATAATTTTGGTATCGCGATTATTTTAGTGACACTTATTTTAAAAATTTTATTTTACCCTCTCACCCAACAAGCTGCGATTTCGATGAAGAGAATGCAGAAATTAAATCCTGAAATGCAAAAATTGAGAGAAAAATATAAAGATAATCCGCAAGAGCAACAAAAAGCTATTATGAAGTTTATGGCAGAGCATAAAGTAAATCCCATGAAAGGATGCGTTCCCATTCTGCCGCAGATTCCTGTTTTTATCGCCTTCTATAATGTGCTTTATCAGTCGATTGATTTACGACATGCACCCTTCATGTTTTGGATTGAAGATCTTTCCACGAAAGACCCATTTTATATTTCCCCGATCCTGCTTGGTCTGTTTTGGGTGGTACAACAAAAACTGACTCCCAACACAGGTATGGATAAAGTTCAGCAAAGAATTATGATGCTGATGCCGATATTTTTTACGTTTATGATGATTAATTTACCATCAGGACTAGTTATTTACATGTTAACGAATACGATTGTCTCGATTATGCAGCAACAGTGGCTTAATCGAAAATTGAAACACACTTAAAAAATCATGAATGGAGGTTTTACACCCATGACAAATCAAGAGAATAATTCCATCGAAGTTACCGGGAAATCACTCGATGAAACATTAGAAATCGCCGCATTACGCTTAAGCTGTAAGAGTAATGAAATTGAGTATGAAGTGATCAAAGAAACTAAACCCTCTATCTTTTCTCTTTTTTCAGGAACGAAAATTACAATTAAAGCTTGGGCTAAAAAACAATCGCAGGCAAAAGATAAACAATCAGCACATCATCAAAATTCTCATAGCAAATTAAATTGGAAAAAAAACAAAACTAAACACCACCAAGACACTCATTCCAATTCATCTTCACCCGCACAGGTTAGCAAAAATGATATTGAAAAAATTGCAGGAGCTTACAAAACTTTTTGCAAAGGTGTGGCGGATCGCATGACTAAAGAATCTTCGCAGGTCAATTGTGAAATAATTGATAGCACCATTAAAATTGATATCGAAAATAAAGTTTTAGGTGAGATGCAGAAAAAAAATTCGCACCTTGCTGAAGCCATCGAACATCTTATGCGTAAAATTCCAAGTAATCATATTGATCCGAAAGCCATTCGAGTTATTTTAGATATTGCTGGCTCGCGAGAAGATCGAGAGAAGGAATTGATCCAAGTGGCTAAAGAATCTTCGGACCAAGTGCATCAAAACCAAAAACCCATTGTGCTTAATTATCGTAACGCTTATGACCGAAAAATTATTCACATGTTTTTAGATAAAGATGATCGTGTCTATACAAAATCAGTTGGCACAGGCAATCAAAGAAAACTGATGATTCTCCCGAATAAAAATGGGCAAAAAAAAGCTGACAAAGAAATTGCCGCGACAGCTCATGTCTAAATTTTAATTTTTTATGAATGAACCTATTATTTCTCTGGCAACTCCTGTGGGAAAAGGAATTCCTATTGCGATTTTTCGTGCGTCTGGGAAAAATATTTTAGAGAATGCTCTCAAGTTTATTCAAATCAAATTTAATCAGAAAATTAAAACTAAATATTTTTATAGATGCTTGGTCCATGAAAATGGAAAAAAAATTGATGATGGCTTGATGGTTTATTTTCAATCTCCCCATTCGTATACAGGAGAAGATATCATCGAAATTCATTCTCACGGCAGTCCCTTTGTTACACAAAAAATTTTGCAACTTTTTTTATCCCACGGATTTCGTGTGGCTCGCCCAGGAGAATATACCGAACGAGCTTTTATCAATGGCAAAATGGATCTAACGGAAGCCGAGGGAATTTCTGATTTGATTTTCTCGCAAACTCATTCGCAGTGGCAAGCTGCCAGACAACTTGCTGATGGTCGGCTGTCGAAAGAAATTGAGTCATTAAGAGAAATATTAATCGAAGCGATGGCCCATCTTGAAGCATTGATTGATTTCCCAGAGGAAAAAGATATTGAAAGAACAGAACTAGAAAAAGTTTATGAAAAAGTAAGTTTAATAAAAAATCAAATTTTAAAACTTGCACAATCTTATAATCGCGGAAAAATTGCCAAGTCAGGATTTGCTGTCGGGTTTTGGGGAAAACCTAATAGCGGAAAATCAACTTTATTCAATCAACTTTTAAAAAAAGAACGTTCTATTGTCAGTCAAATTCCAGGTACAACTCGCGATTATATCGAAGAGCAGACAATTATCCAGGGTACACTATTTCGTTTTTATGACCTTGCAGGGATTCGAGATACTCATGAACCTATTGAAAAAATGGGAATTGAATTAGCCAAAAAAATAGTTACCAGTGAAATTGATCTACTGCTGATTCTTTGCCCTGCCAATAGCGATAAAGACGAATTTCATGAGTTGAAAAAAAATATTCCACCGAATGTAAAAGCGAATGTCTTAGAAGTTATTACTAAGTCCGATTTGATTAAAGAAAAAAAAACATGGTATCAAAACATGATCCAAGTATCGTGTTTTCGCGAAAGCGAAATTCACCATTTAGAAAAAATTTTATGTGAGCAAGTAGACCATAAAATTAAAAACTTTTCTGAAGAAGAGACGATGATTTCTTCTCTAAGACATCTGAATTGTTTGAATAAAGCTCTTGCGTCTATTGATCGTTTTATGGAAGCTTTTCAAGAAAAAAACTATGAAGAATGTTTAGCCTTTGAACTGCAAGATGCAATCAAAAACTTGAGCGAAATTATTGGACAAGTGGATCACGAAAATATTTTGGATAAAATTTTTTCAACATTTTGTGTGGGGAAGTGATTTTAAAATTATTTATTTTATGTTACCTTTAAAGATAACATAGTTTTATGGGAAAAATTAAACGCGGAAATTACTTGTTTATAAGTTGGAAAGGGGACCATTCTCCTCGTCATGTTCATATTTATAAAAATGGAAAGTTGATTGCTAAATGGGATTTGGAAAACTTTATAATTATGGAAGGTGAAGTTAGTAGAAGAGTTTTAAAAATTATAAAAAATCTTGTAGAGAAAGGTGAACTATGAAAATAAAAAGTGCTTCCTTTAATAATTATAAAAAATGTTTTGAAATAGAAACAGCTAAAGGAATTTTTTCGTTTCCTTATTCAAAAGCAGAAGTTATTCCAACAAATAGAAATAAAATTATTCATCTATTTATTGACCGCGAATTGGGTAGT
>CAZFSQ010000308.1:0-3557 GCA_964521975.1 uncultured Oligoflexales bacterium
AAAAAAATCCTACATTAAAAGCATCGATTAAAAAAATTGCGACAGATATCGGAGAAGGTAAAACCATTGCAGAGTCAATGAGTCTTCAAAAACCCTTTAATAAGCTCTACTGCAATCTCGTTAAGGCTGGTGAAGCGGGAGGGATCCTTGATCAAATCTTAAGAAAGCTAGCTACTCATATGGAAAAATCTGAAAAAACCAAAGCACAGATTAAATCAGCCATGATGTATCCATCAATCGTTTGTACCGTCGGTGCTGTTGTAATTTGGGGTATGATGGTTTTCGTTGTTCCTCAATTCACAGGAATGCTCAAAGAAACAGGCCAGGAGTTACCTTGGATAACTAAATTAGTTATCGATACTTCAAATTTTATGGGAACTTATACTCCGATCATGATTCCGGTTGCGATAGTGGGTATTGTTATGCTTTTAAATTATATAAAAACGCCCACTGGAAAAATTGTATGGGATAATTTTAGTATGCGATTACCAATATTCGGTATGATTATAATTAAAGGAAATTTGAGTGGGTTTTCAAATACGTTAGCCACTCTTTTATCGGCAGGTGTTTCTTTAATTGATGCTCTCGATATTTGTATTGAGACTTTAGATAATACGGTTATTGCCAATGACATAAGAGAAGTTAAGAAGAAAATTGTTGAAGGTAAAACTCTTACGGAACCACTTAGTAAGATTGAATACTTTCCAGAGCTGGTTACTCAAATGATCAGAGTAGGTGAGCAAACTGGTCAGATAGATCAGATGCTCGCAAGAGTTGCAGAGGTATTTGAAGAGGAAGTAGACACGCTTATTGGTGGTATGACTAAGATGATTGAGCCGATCATCATCGTTGTCCTCGGAAGTATTGTAGCGACCATTTTAGTTGCCATGTATCTACCCATGTTCATGTCGGCTGGCGGATAAGCAGAGTACCAAATTAAGCACTTAGGGCAATTTTTAATTTTTACACAAAAAAAATTAAACTTATATATAATATTCATAACTAGTTTTACTTGAAATTTAGATCTTAAAGCTAAGATCAAGTGAATCCAGTTAGATAATAAAATCAACCAAATCTTAATTTTGGTTAAACTTAGGAGTGTCTATGAAGAAAGTGTTTTCGAATCAAAGTGGGTTTACCCTCGTAGAGTTAATGGTAGTAGTTGCCATTATCGGGATCTTGTCAGCAGTTGCGATTCCAAACTTTAAACGTTACCAAGCGAAGTCTAAACAATCTGAGGCGAAGATACAGCTAGCTGCTGTTTACTCTGCTGAAGTTTCTACTAAGGCAGACTATAACTCTTATGGAACATGTTTAACTATCATGGGCTATGATATTTCACCAAAAGGCTATTACACAATTGGTTTTGCTACTGGGTATGATGCAACATCAGTTGTTGGTGCAGTTGTTCCGGGGTGTGTTGCTGGAGCAACTCCATTTTTAAATCCAACTGATCCACAATCAGCTAACGGTGCACCTATTGCCGATGGTTCAAACTTGCCAGCAGCCTCAACAGCTGCTCAAAACACTTTTCTTGCAGGAGCTGGTGGGCAAATTTCAACAACTAACTTAGTTCAAGATAAGTGGACTGTTAATGATGCTAAAAACTTTTTAAACTCTACACCAAGTTTATAATTCTATTTTTTTTCAATGAAGTGCCGGTTTATTTGATACGCCGGCACTTCTATATTTTTATTAACTAAAAAAAATGATAGGTAATATGGGTATTAGATGTTGGTAAAAGTTTCCAAGGACGGCGGGTTTACTTTAGTAGAATTAATGGTTGTTGTTGCTATCATTGGAATTTTATCAGCCATAGCTATTCCAAACTTTAAAAGATACCAAGCAAAGGCCAAGCAATCAGAAGCGAAGCTCCAGCTTGCGGCAATATACACTGCAGAAAGAGCAACCTATGTTGATTTTGAAACTTACGGAACCTGCTTAGATGTTATGGGATTCGACAACACTCAACAGGGCTATTACACAGCGGGTTTTAGGACCCCGTTTGACGCTTCGGCTGTTCCGGGAATCAATTTCGCCGCCTGTAATGCGGCTGCAACTTACTTCTTTTTTCCAGCAGTACACTTATCGGCTTTTGATGCTCCTGTTGCAACCGCAGCCAACCTACCTCCATCTACAGCGAGCCAGCATACATTTACTGCTGGTGCATCAGGACAGATTTCTACCGCGAACAACGTTGATGACATGTGGACGGTCGATCAAGTGAAAAGCTTTAATAATATACCAAGTCTTTAATTATAATTTTCAAAGCGCTAATTCACTTTAGCGGTTTAACGACTTTCTTCTGTAAGGTTCCCATTTTTCTTTAGCGATGTATCCATTTCGGGTTTTAATGTAAGGATTTTTTTTTAAATCATAAGTTGAGCAATTTTTAGGCTCCGGAGAGTTCAAACACTTTAAATCGATTTCAGCTTTTAAGGCATACCGATTTTCAAAGATTTTATCCCCAATAAGTGTGCCAAGTGGATGATCCTCCTGGAACTGATTTAGGCTTAATAATGCCTCCTCTAAAAAACCATGCTCGGCCTCAAGTTTAGTTATCATACCTATTAAGAATTTTTTTTCAGGATAGAGTTTTTTAATTTTTTTACTGATCTCGTACGCTCTTTCGAAGTTTTTAGCTTCGTAAAAAAAATGAAAGCTTGAGTCTCTTAGAAGTTTGAAGTCATCGGGGTATTCTGCCAATCCTTTATTGTAAATGACCGTTGCACCTTCGAGATCATCTTTAATGATGGATAAATATATACCCCCAAAATTATAATTCTCATAAAAACGTGGCTCGAGTTGAGAAATCGTGCTGAAGCGTAAAAACATCCACGAGTTTAAATCCTTTGCCTTGTAGCGTTCGATGTCACTTTCTAGGATGGTAGAAACCCACAAAATTGAAGATTGAAGTCTTTTAAATCCTAGGTGAAATTTTTGAACCATCTCATTGTTTAAGTTCCAGGTTGCTTCTTGCTTTGATATAACAATGTTTGGCTTAAGGTTGTTTTGGTTTACGAAAAATGCGAGTGTGGAAAATAGCACTACAAAAGGCAACAAATAATTTTTTTTAAAGAATTCCATACCTCACATCTTAATATGAAATGACCGGTGTTGCACAAAGAATTTTTCTTTCACTCACATGATGGATTAGTTTGGTCAGTTAATTCCTGAGAATTAATAATAGCGAAAAAAATTCACAAGGCAAACATTCTTTAATATAATTTCAGGATCATGATTGAATTTTTAAATATAACAAAAAGATTTAGAAAAAATTTTTGGGAAAAAGAATTTCATGCATAGTTGGTTTTTGTTTTTTGATCTTTGGAAATTTTTTTCTTTTTTTGTCAATTGCAAATGAAAGCCTCTTCTTTTTTTATTCATCTTTAACATATATCTCCTTAGGAACTGGAATTTTGAAATGCAATTTATTCATGATCTCAAATACTTATTTAAATGAGGAATTTTCCCAAAATAAAAATGATTATGGATCACTTTTGCACACATTGACAGTTTTTTCATCATTTTTGATGATTTTTTTGAGCGGAAGTTTA
>CAZFSQ010000309.1:0-3528 GCA_964521975.1 uncultured Oligoflexales bacterium
CCACCCGATGCTGCCGAACGGTGGAATCATCCCCTGGCCACTCCCGGGACAAATACGCCGTCTCATAGGCCTCTTGAATGACCGTCAAGTCCAAGTCCGCCAGCCGGCCGAGCGATTGCCGAACAAGCGTCAACTCGGACGCGTCTCCACTCCACGACTCGTCCACCGCCAGAATGATTCGCTGCCGCAAACGCGAGAACGCGACATGCACCATGTTTTGGCTAAGTCCAATCTCCACTCGCTGCTTGTTGATAAATATACTACTCCTGAAATATCGTTCGGCTTTTCAATCTCTCCTTTAACAAGAGCGCAAACATTTTGTCTTTGAATTTTACCAATTAGAAATCCGTGTTCGAATACAACATTTTGACGCGCTCTGTCTTTTAGATTGGGATTATCCTCTTTTTTCGCACCAACATCGCAAGCGGTATATAAAACAATTCCGAAGCCTACATTTGAATAATCTTCTATTTTTTCAATGATGGTCTTTCCTGGATGATAATGAAAAATGTTCATTCCGCCGCGAACCGCCGCCCAATAATCCTGGGTTCCTGTCGGTGCATGAATGACACGAGCTTCAACATCTTGCACAAATCGCACGAGATCATATTCATCGGGTTGATTTTGAATTAAATCAGATAGGGCATAAGCAAAGGCAATGGCCATAGCCGAAGACCCACCTAAGCCTGCACCTGCTGGAGATTTTGCATGAGATGTTATTTTTAGTCCTGAAGATTTTTTTTCTTCAAAAATAGATCGTAACATTTCTGTAAATAAAATTAATTTTTTGTTGGAGATTACTTGCTCAAATTTTCCTTCAACTTTCTCATTTTGATCTACGGAGTGAATAAAAAAATTATCATTTCCACTCTTTTCAATAGAGACTTCAGCGAATAAATCGACGGCGATATTCACCGTCGATTTTACATCTAAAAGTTGGTAAATGGGCCATAGATCAATGGTCCCCCCCATTAAATCAATTCGCGTGGGGGCTTTTGCAGAAATTTTTTTCATTTTTTATAAATAATCGAAGCTAAAATTCCACCGAAGACAGTTTGGATAATTGCCCCGCCGATCCAACTCATGATGATATCAAAGGGAATAGGAGTCACCGCATGTTGAATAAACATTCCACCTGTGGTGAACATTCCAATAAGAATTCCAAAACGAACTCCCTCCATCATACCGCCATGCTTATATCCCCCAACAAAAAGACCCGTAAAAAATAACGCAACGGTAAATTGTCCAAAAAGCATCCAGGGCATATGTTGAATCATATCGTCTTGAGTTCGCCAAAGACTTTGTGTGTCCATATATGCAGACGAAAGCCAAACACCGTGAATTAAAAAATCGGTGGCATAAATGTAGATAAACATGATGATGGAAGTTTTTAAGAAACTTTTTACATTAATCCCCGGCATGAGCATTGAAAACATAACTGTTACCTCCTTAGTTGATAAATATAAAACTGTTCGTGACTCATAATAAAAGTATAAAATATATTATCAAATACATGAACCCATAATTTGATGGGAGGTGCTTTTATTGCTAATGAAGTTCCAAACGATCTGTTTTTCGTATAGATTTCTAAAATATTATCTTGAAATAAATAAGCATTGATATCTTGAGTGGCATAAGCAGCTACCAGAGGAACCTTTTTCATATTTGGAATGATTTTAGGTTTTAGAGAATTGTTTTTAAAAGAAAAAATTTTAAAAGGAGTCACAATCAATTGGTGATTAGAAAACGTTGTTGAATAAATTACATCGCTTATTTCTAAGTTTGAGGGGAGCTCTATAGGAGGAGACGCTTTTCCGATTAAATTCATTTTTTGTTCTTTTAGATGAATTTGAAAAATGGAGATGATGGTCTCAATGAGTAAACTTTCGCCATTAAATTTTAAACTCTTGGCAGGATCTTCTAATTTACGAAGAGAAAAAATTCTCATCTTGGATGTTTCCATATTCCATTCCCAAATTTTTTTTTGCCCTAAAATCCAAAAAATTTTATTTCCGTTGCTTGTGACATCTATGAGGGGAGCATCTTCTTTTATTTTTTGTAGAATAAAAGAGGGGACAATAATATTTTCGGATTTTTTAAATTCAAGATGAAGTTCGCGAGCAAAAGATGGGATTGAAAAAAACAAAAAAACAAAACCCATCCAATAGGGACACATCATATTACGAAACCCGATTCAAACGAATTAAACTGTCCATGACATCACTTAAAATGACGGTCTGATCTAAGCTGCGTGACTTCATAGTATAGTCTGCTACAAAACATTTTTTAAGACCGCCAACAAAATCTCGCATGGAATATTTTGTTACATAGGCAGCATAGCTACTGACAACCTTGACGGGTAGATGTAATTTTTTAGCAACGGCATAATCATCCAATTTTTCTTTTTGCTTTAGATCTAAAATGGAAATGGAATTTCTTAAATGACGAGCGAGCACTCCCAAAATAGCTTGAGGACTTTCTCCCTTTTCCATTAAATCCATCATCAATAAATAAGCATGTGACCAGTGGCCATCTCTTAAATATTGGTCTAAAACAAAGGCGTGTTCATCGCGAATATAACCAAGAAAAGGAGCAAGCTCGTCCCAGGTTAATTCTTTTTTATGTTGATAAAAAATAGTGGAAAGTTTGATAATTTCATTTTCTATTTTGCACAGGTCATGACCAACACAATCTAAAATTTTCGCAACAGTATCAGAAGAAACCTTGAGCTGATATTTTTTGGATAGAGCTAAAACAAAATGGGGCAATTCCCACGGAGCAGGCTCTTCACATAAAATGGTAAAAGCAAAATTGTTTTCGCTTAGTTGTTGCAATTGATTTGGGATTTTACTTTGTTCGAGAGTGATGCAAACACGATTCACAGGAGACAGATGAAGAAAAGATTGGATTAATTTCCAGTCTTTTCTCTTTTCTCCTCGTTTGATGGAATAAATTGATTCAGATGAAAAACAAGAAGACTGATCCCAAATTTCATGGATCATATGATTATTTAAATCCTGAGCTTCAAGTGAAATAATTTCCTCTGGGGAACAATTTAATACTTTTACCCACCGTTCTATTAAAGCCGAGGAACTTTTTTGAATAAGATAATTAGACAGTCCATAAAAAATAACGACGCGACTGTTCTTGAGTTCATCATTATTTAAAAGCAGTTGATTCAGTTTTGAAATATAGTTTTTGTAATTTGTTGGTTGAGCCATGATTAGGATTTTATCTCGATCATCAAATTTTTTCCAACCAATTTACTTAAATGCTTGGTCTCTTTTTCGGCTAACTCTAATTCAAGGTGAGGATAATCTTTGCCTAAGCATGAAAATAAGATGAGAGTGTGTTCGCCTTTTTCTTCACAGCCCTTAAATTTTAATTTAGGAACACGTGTACGATTAAGCGAGCGGCTAAGACGTAAAATAGAAGATAAAATTAAAACTCGCTCCGTATCATTTTTATTTATTTTTTCTTCGGGAAAAAGTTTGAGATTTTCGATTGCTTTTCGATGATGACGAGCAA
>CAZFSQ010000310.1:0-3516 GCA_964521975.1 uncultured Oligoflexales bacterium
ATCCCGGCATTGGTAAAAAGCAGCGTTGGATCATCATGCGGAAACACCGGAGCCGAATGAACGATTTGATGATTTTTATTTTTAAAAAAATCTAAAAAAGATTGGCGAATTTCTTGACTTGTTTTATAGGGGACTTGGATGGGTAGCATGGTTTATTGCTTTCTTAAATTTTAAGGTATAAACGAAATTTCTCTTAAGCTGTCTTTTTGTGAAGTTCTTCTCGAACAATTTTTCGTATATATTCCTCAGGATTGACAGGACGCTGCATAGCTTCTTTAAGTAGTGAGTTCATTAAAGTTTGATAAGGGATACCTTTTTTTTCAGCCTCAGTTCGCAACCAACTAAGGACATCAGGGTCAAGTCGCGAAGTAACTGCAATTTTCGTGTTTTTAGAATTAAGTCGAGCACCTCGTTTTGCCCCTTTAAAATTAAATTCTTTCTTCATATTTTATCCTTTCGCTTTTTGTTGCTTTACGAGCAGAAACAATTCGGATGACATCATCATCTTTTTCTACAGTTACGACATAAAGTAAATGCAAACGATCTGAATAACCTAGATATTCAAATCGTAAACCACTAGGATGCTTATTAATGTTGCTAAGTGTATTTGTATCAAAAAGTATAGTGGTCGCTTCTTCAAACCATATTCCATGCTTTTTATAATTAGCTTGGTTTTTATTTTCATCCCAGGTAACTAGCATTATATAAATTTATTACAATGTAAGTACAATAGCAATTTTATTTAAAATCACTCAAACTTATCTTGATCTTCACTTTCATCACGACCTTCTTTAACATAATCAAATATTTTCAATCCTTCATAATACCAAGGGTACATATCGCGACGTAATTTTGCCATATAGGATTTGCCTTCACTTTTACGACGTAAATTATAAAAAATAACTCCTTCGGCAAAAACTTTTTCTTTTTGCTCACTGCCACCAAATTTTGTTTGCTTAATAAAATAGCGTGAGTGTAACCAATCTTTAAACCATGATGACCAATTATCAAAATTTCTCGCATGTTCTTCAAATGATTTATAACGCAAATCTTTGATGGCTTTTTCAAAGGGATACCATTCGTGGAAATCAATTTTATAGGGATTACCTTGCAATTTAGGTCCGATTATTTCACCTACTTGTTCGGCCGATTCCTCAACATAACCTTTTGCAATCGAGCGAAAGATTCCTTCGATAATAAAAGTTTTTCCTTTCATGATTTGCAAAGGATCAATGACATTCAAGCGGTTTTGGATAGCAACCAATCTCCCCTTATCGGTTTTGAATTTAACATTCGTACCATCCAATTTTTCAACGGCAAAAGTATCGGGGTCTTCAAAGACCCATTCATAGCCAGGATTGATACGGTCCACGACAAGATAAACTTCGGGGCGTTTTAATTTAAGAGGAGCACCTAGTTTTTTCCACTGGTCCTTATCCACAGGGAAGGTTTGGCGAATAAAAGGGCAATAGACTTTTGGAAAATCACTCAAGGTGGGTTCTACATTTATTTCTAATTTGTCGGTCATTTTCATCCATCCTTAAACATGAAATAGTTTTTCTGCATCGAGAACGTGATGAGCATAGCTCATGGTTTTTGAACGATGAGATATCATTATAATCACTCTACCTTCCTCGGCAAGTTTTTTAAGATGCTGTTCAAAAAGATTTTCAAAATCGGGATCAAGAGCCGAAGTTCCTTCGTCAATAAAAACGAAAGAAGAGTCGTGGTATAAAATGCGAGCAAGATGCAGTTTTTGTAACTGACCACCAGAGAGCGGAAAAGATGAAAGGTTCATCATGGTGTCTAGTTTTTGCGGTAAATTTTCGACAAAAGATAAAAGAGAAACTTTTTCTAAAACAGAATTTATTTTTTCTTGATTGATTTCTGTTTCTGGGTAAGTGATCTGCAATGCAATGGTAGGAGCGATGATTTTCATGTCTTGTGAGAGGTAAATGCTGGACGATGGGGGGCCTGAGTATATAATTTCTCCACTGGAAATAGGATAAATGCCCATCAGCGTTTTCAAAAATGTTGTTTTACCAATTCCTGTTTTTCCAATGATACAATAGATATTTCCTGACAAAAATTCATAAGAAATATTTCTAAAAATAACATCATCAGTTTCTGGATATTGAAATGAAATATTTTTAACTTCTAACTTTGAATTGGATGACTGGTGAGTTGTGATTTTAAATTTTTCTTGGATAGATAATTCTTGAGATATTTGAAATAAATCATTTATTTTTTCAATTGCCGCATGACCTTGGCGATTGATGTTATAGTATTTACCTAATTTGGATAATGATTGTCCTAAAAGGGCTAGGGTAGCAAAAAAAGATAAAAATACAGAGGGTGTCAATTGATCCTTGTCTGTTAAATCCAGAGCGTAAATTAAAATAACCGCCAATGCGATCGCTGCCGCACATTCAATGATGGGAGAAACCATCGCACGATATTTTGCTGCTTTAAAATAAATATGGTTAAAATTTTTTAACATTCCTTGAAATAAAATATCTTCATGCTTTTCGGTTCTCATTTGTTTGATGGTTTCGATACCTAAAAGCCGTGATTGAATCCATTCGGTGAGTTCGGAAAAAACATAGAGCGATTGTTTAGAGCGTTGTAAAATAAACTTCCCCAAACGGCGGATAAGCCAGAAAGCTGGGGCAATGATCAAAATAAAAAAACACGCGAGCTTAAGCGAGAGCATAAAAAGTGAAATTAATAGAAAAAAGGATTGTAAACCCTCGCGAGGAAAAGCTCCAAAAAAATGGATGATATATTCTTTAATCGAGCGACAATCATTTGCCAGAGTGGGTGCTAATTCTGTTTCATAATAATTAAATTGTGCGTGGAGTCGTCCAGAAGGGGTAACTTGAAAATAAGGGAGAATTAAATTTTCACGAATAGCCAAAGTAATTTTTTCGCCAAGTCTTTCCCAAAGCGACCAATGAAAAAACCAAAGAAGGTCTTTGACGAATGCTAAAGCAATTAAAAAAAATGGGAGATATAAATAAATCGAGGATAGGGTTAGCATCTCAAGTCCGCTGCTCCATGAAATAATCGTGGCCCAGCCATTTCCTATGAGTTCTTTAAGAGGAATTATTTTTTGTGGGTCTAATGACGAACCATTCCCTGTATCAAGAACCATCTTGAGAACAGGTCCAATCAGAGTTCCCATGAGAGCACTGATAAATCCTAAAATGATCGAACCAAGAATTCCTAAAACAAGAAAGAGCAGGTGATGTTTTAGATAATTATTTAATTGAAAAGCGTGACCTTTTATTTTAGTTCCTTAGCTCCCTCGATGATTTTACCAATGAGGCCATATTCAAGAGCTTCAGATGAACTCATCCAGTAGTCTCGCACAGTATCCGCTTCGACTTTATCGAGAGGTTGCTTACATGATTTTGATAGCAATTCATTTATTTTTTGTCGTGTTTTCAAAATTTCACGAGCGGTAATTTCCAAGTCGGATGCTTGACCATAAATTTGCCCAGGAATTAAAGGTTG
>CAZFSQ010000311.1:0-3504 GCA_964521975.1 uncultured Oligoflexales bacterium
AGTCTCGACGTCCTTTCGATATGTTCTTTTTGCGAACACAAAATAATAATTTGCCCTTCATCCTGTATTATTTCAGAAAATTTTTGTATCCATTGTTCGTAATTTTCATTGATAATTTTAGGGACCATTTTAGGCCAAGCATGATGTGAAAAATATTTTTTTATTACTTGGTTGAATTCATTCCCCATTAAAAAATGTTCGGAGGGTTTTCCCTGAAATCTTCCTGCTTGAATATCTTCTTGGTAATTATTCTCTGTTTCCTCTAATAAACTTTTATACGCTTCAGTTGCTCGCTCTATTCCCGAAGGAAAAACATAAAAAATATTTTTATTTTCACACCACCTAAATAAAAATTCCGATGCAGATCGTAAAAAGGGAGAATAACTGTCAAGGGCTTGAAAATGATGCCCTTCATTTAAGGCTCTAATCATTCCCTCTCGTTGCGACTGTTCTCCTGGTTCTTGCAGCAAACGATCATAAAGTTTTTGACTATAAATTATTTTTTCTTCCTCTGAAAAAATAATTTCTTGGCACGGCACGATATAACAAGATTGAATTTCCTGAAAAGATCTTTGCGTTTCAGCATTCACTCGTTTGAGTGACTTTAATTGATCACCAAAAAACTCCATCCGTACTGGTGTCGGTTCACCTGAAGAAAAAACATCCAATATCCCACCACGTAACGTGTATTGCCCTTCTTCTGTTACAGACTCACATGGATTAAATCCCAAAGAATTTAATCGGTTCATTAAGTCTTCGATCAGATATTCTTTATCTTGATGCAAATAAAAAGAATGTTTTTTAAATTCATTCTCTGAAATAGTTTTTTGAAATAACCCTGATAACGTCGTTACTAAAAAACCTGGCTCTTGATCTTGTGTCAAAAACGCTAATGCCTTCACTCTCTCTTTTCTTAGATAATCCATATGAACATAGCGTTCGAGTCCCCAAGGTAAAAGGGTTGGAAATTGTGTCAGAAACAACTTCTTTTCTCCGGTTTTTTTTTCATAAAATTTCTCAACCGAAGATAAAAAATCAATCCAACGACCGATCTCTTTTTCTTTGGCAAGACATAAAACTATTTTTATATTGGAACATAAAACTTGACGTATCATCCACAATTGCAACATACCAAGCGGTGATTTCCCCTCTAGGGAAAATAATTTTTGATTTCCACCAACATTCTCAGTGATCTGTCTTTCAAGTTGCTCTAGGGTATAAATCATAGTAAAAAATAATAGTATTAATAAATCATGAATGGAGAAAAAATTATGAGTTCAACAGACTTGCACCATTATCCGCGAACTCCAGAAAACCACAAAGAATTAGTCAAAACAGGAATGGTACAAGAGACACCCCATGTTTTCAATGATGGATATTCTCGACAGCAACATACCTCTGTCATGCCCAACGAGCGGAGCGAATTGGTTCCGCGAGCCGGCGAGTGGATGGGCATCTTTACCAGCACCATGATCCATCTCGACGACATAATTTTTCATGAAGTTTTGAATTTATCAACATTCAGCGAATCATCCTTTACCTTTTTTAATCAATCACAAGTTTCATCACCTCTTTTACGACTTAAATTATGGTCTGAGGATCAATGTGTCCATTTTCAAAATAATCAAGAAATTATTTTACCAACCATTAATGCTCAAGAAAAAATATCTCTCAAAATCCCACTCAAGCCAACGGTTTGGACCGGAGGAAATTTACAGTCAAAAATTTGTTATCAAATTTCAAATGTTGATGGCAGTTCTTCTCCAGAAGAAGTGAGATCCATCCAAAAAATATTACCTCTTGATCGTTCAGGATCACTGCATCTCTTTGATGCTAATGGTATGGAACCTATTGAACAGGGTATTGTACCTTGTCAGGCTGGCGAAAAAGTCAGTTTCCGTATTCAATTCAATTATCAAAAATCATTTTTTTCTTGGGGACCTTTTTCAATTATTGCTGGTGAGACTTCGGCTCCAGGAATTATCAATGTCAAAGACACCCCCATCCAAATTGATTTAGGCAGTTGGGATGCACACCGTTATTCAGATATGGTGCAATTGACATATTACATCCCTAGTGATTCAAAAAATAAGACAGAATGGGTCACGATTTATTTGCTAGAGGGAAAAGATCAAGTTATTCATGCGTTACGCATCAACTTGCAAGTGAAATAACCGATTGTAGAATTCCTTATAATTGTGCTAGAAATAGTCTCCACTCGAACCCTATAAATAGGAGACTCACCCATGAAATTCATCTTTTACATTTCGATTTTTTTATCCAGCATAGGCTTTGCCTCGCCCGTCGAAAAAATTGTACAATATTCATGTGACAACCCCCGTCCTTTAAAAATTAATCTAAAATGTGGAGACCATTGGCTCAAAACATTCATTGAAATTGATTTTACTTCTTCACAATTGAGTGCTTATTTTGACGGCGACTCTCAACCAGATGTTGAAAGCTTAAAGGGTAAATTCAAATATGTTCTATCGAATAATAAAACAACAGAAATTGAACTAAAAGTTAAAAATAATTTAATAACATTAACTTTTGATAAAGAAACATCTACATGGTTTGCTTCATTTCAAGAAAATTCTTTAGGGTTCTGTAAATAACTTTATAAATTATTAAGGAGACACGATTATGAAAACATTTTTAAAAATTTTAGGTCTGATGATCATCACCACAAAATTATCTGCGGAATCAAAATTAAAAGTAGAATTCATCATCACACAAGGACCGAATGACACTATTCCCCCCATCGTTGCATCGAGTAAAGATGTCATCGCTCTTAAATCATATTACGATGAAAATTTAATTTTCTTCAAAATGAATGATAAAAAAAATCCCATCTCGATCATTAAAAAAATCGAATATAAGAGTGGAAAATTTCCTAACCAAATTGCAGCAACACCTGAAAGCGGTTGGTTCATGGTTTGTGGAGCGGTGAGTTATTTAGTCAACATCAATGACCTTGATCATCCGATCATTTATGACTCTCGTCATAAAGATGTTCCCAATGCGACAGATAATCCAAATTATAAAGAAGATGATGATGTGCGACTTGTATTGCACCACTGTACTGCTGCATATTTAGAAGATATTAAAGATAAAAAATTTCCTAAAATTTGGATGACGGATACGAAGCAGCCCATTATTTTAGAACTTAATGAAAAATTTGAAATCCTCGGTGGCTCACGAGATATTGCTGGCCCATTTAGTATTTTTAAAATTAATGAATCTCTATTTAGCGTTTCAGCAAGTATCGACAATGCCACCCCAGCTATCTTAAATTCAGAGACGGGAGAATTGCTTGCAGGGAATTTGAGTATCTCCAACATTCCTAAACAAGGCCAGGTCAGAGCAGGTTACAACACCGAAATTATTGATGACTCCAATGTTGCGAATCGCGTTTGGTATATTCGTTTTGTTGATCAGGCTTTAATAGGTAATAATTAACAGGGAAAGTGTCTCTAGTTAATTTACCAGGGAAAATGTCACCTA
>CAZFSQ010000312.1:0-3491 GCA_964521975.1 uncultured Oligoflexales bacterium
CACGTAGGACATAGTCTTCGTGCTTCAGGAGGTGCGGAGTTAGCTTCTCGCTCCTTGGTTTCGAGGTCGTTATTTGCATCATTTTTCTGTGATCGTTGAACCATTCTCCTTTGTCACTAAACTTGATATCAATGGTCAAACCCGTTCCCCCGTCAAAACCGGGAATAGGATATGTGATCAACTTTTGAAATTTTTCATTTTGTTTCGTAGTTGCCATCACAAGATATTTTCCAGGATTTAAATTAATCACTCTCCTAGAACTATTTAAATTAAATTTTTGTTCTTGCCCCCCCTCTGTAATATTCTTAACAACAACAAAAACTGGCGTCTCACTCGTTAAAATCGTCAAAGGAAACAATTCTTTTTCTTTGCTAAGTGTCACAGAAAACTTTTTATGATCACCTTTGTCGATATTAAAATTCTTTTGCAATGTTTTATATCCCGATCTTTGCAAACTTAACTTATGACTTCCCGATGGGATATTCACAACTCGTGACCTACCCTGCTCATCGAGTGAGCTGCCCAAACTTCTTCCATCCACAAATATTTCTGAAGCGGGTTGTGATGTAATCGAAATCGACGATAAACTAAAAGATTTTTGTTTTGCTTTAACTTCACCATTATTGAAAATTGTTTTTTCTGTCTTAGGTTGTACAATAGAAGTTTTTTCTCTAACAGGATTTATTTTTCTATTTTCTTTTTTAACGTCACTTTCAATTTTTAATTCAACTTCCTCTTGAATAATTTTTTGCTCGTAATTAGTTTTAGGTAAAACGGGTACTGTTTTTTGTAAAATATTTTCTGTTTTTTGAACAATCTCTTCTTGAAGATTTAAGAACTCATAAGTTAAAGTTCCTACGACTAAAGCAATAAAAATCGCTCCTACCAAATAATGTAAAGCCGTTGGTTTTTGTCTTAAATTAGCTTTTGATCTTCTCACGAGACGTTCTGATTTTCTTACCTGGGCTTGTCTTTTAATAACAATCGGCTTTCGCAATGCTTCCGAATTAAATTTAATAATTTCTTTTGCCGTCGGCGGTTTTTGTAAGCTCGCTTTAGATATTCTTAAGTTTTCCACTTCATCTTC
The DNA here is from genome assembly GCA_964521975.1 of uncultured Oligoflexales bacterium. GTDB lineage: Bacteria > Bdellovibrionota_B > Oligoflexia > Oligoflexales > CAZFSQ01 > CAZFSQ01. The sequence continues at coordinate 1,088 of CAZFSQ010000312.1, forward strand.
TTTGACAACAGGTGAAAAATTTTCCACGTCAAAATCATCGAACGGAACATTATAAAGAACTGACCACCGATAAAGAACCTTTTTATATCGCCCAGGGTCTTCACAAAATTTTTGAATCTCTGCTTTGGTATCTTGTATTTTTTGAGCTGAGCAATATTGACTGATAGCTTCTTCCATCTCTTCAACAACTTGATATCTTTCATTCACCGAAGATGCCATCGACATTAAAATAATTTTTTCAATTTCCGTAGGCAATGCCGAAAATAATCGACTCGGACGCCTAAATTTTCCCTCGATAATTTTACTTGCTACATCATGCGTTGATATTCCTTCAAAGGGAACTTTGCCTGTGATCAGCTCATAAAAAACAATTCCCAAACTATAAATATCAGAGCGATGATCAACGCCTCGATTACGAATTTGTTCAGGAGACATATAACTTGGCGACCCCATCATCGTCCCTGTCATCGTCATCGAATGATTTTGCATATCTTTTGCAATACCAAAATCCATTAACTTAATTTGTCCTTCATAGGTGAGCATGATATTTTCTGGCTTAATATCGCGGTGAACAATATCAACCTGGTGGGCTTTTTTAAGAGCACGAGTAACTTCTTTGATGAGAATACAAGATAAAAGTGGATGAACTTTTTTATGTTTAAATTTTTGCATGATGTCTGCTAAATTCCAACCTTTGATAAATTCCGTAACAAACCAAAGTTCATCTTTCTCCTCCCCTGAATAATCGTAAATACGTACAATATACGGATCATCTATGAGGGAACATGCTTGAGCTTCTTTCTGAAATCTGAATCTCAGGTCGGTATTTTGAGCCAGATGCGGATGTAAAATTTTGACCGCAACTTTTCTGCCAAGTTTTTCATCACGAGCGAGAAAAACAGTTGCCATTCCCCCCTCGCCCAACTGACGCATAAGTCGATAACGATTTGTTAAAATTTTTCCAATCATGGAAAAACCAATCCTTTACAAAAAATTTTTACACAACCTCGTAATACTTATCGGCAAAAACTAGAGATTTTTAAAGTTTTACTGATTTTTTGTGAAATAATCGTTGGTTGAGAAAATAATTATCTTGGACAAAAGAAAATAAATAGTCATTTTACTTTTGAGGATAGACTCTTTTCCAGAATAGCGTTTCAAACTGTGGATCTAAATTTGGTAAAAACTTAGGAAGCTCTACTTTATATCCAGAAATAAACATCTTGGGGGTCATGAGAGCATCTTTTGCAGGATAAAGCCTTCCTTCCGCATGTAAAACAATATCATCCAATCGCAAAAAAAGTTTTCGTGTACGATCTGAAATATTTTTAAAATCCAAAGAAATGGTTGTCCCTTCTTTAGGAAAAGAAAGAAAACCAGGTGACTTGATAGAACCAAATTTTTTCATCACACCTAAAAAACTACCGAGTTTTGATTCACTGATCGCTTGCAAAATATTTTTCACAGCATCTTCTTTTCCTGGAGGAATAATGCATTGATATTGATAAAATCCTTTTTTCCCGTAAATTAAATTCCAATTTTTTATTTTATCCAGTGGATAAAAAAACGGAACATAATCGACTAATTTTTCCCCTTGATGAAATTGATAATGACGAAAATAAAGTTCATTAAAAATTTTGATCGAATAGGAATTTAGAACCCACGATGGAAACTGCAAAGGAACAGCTAGAAAATTAGATGTGTTTTTAATTTCAAATTTTTTATCTTCCGCATGGTCTCCTGCCATTAAAATTCCACGTCCAAGCTCAGAACCCTTTGCCAAACAATCAAGCCACATCACAGTATATTCATATTTTTTTTCTACATCATTTATTTTTGAAAAAAATTCGTCGATGTTTTTGATGGGTTGATAGTTCACACTCATCGAAGATGAATTAATTTTTTTTAGTTGAATCGTTACATCGAGGATAACTCCTGTTAAACCTAATCCACCAATTGTCGCACAAAATAAATCGCGATTTTTTTCAAGAGAGCATTCATAGGCTTTTCCATCCGATCTCAATAACGTTAGCGAAAAAATAAAATTTCCAATTGTCCCTGAATGAAAATGATTTTTTCCATGAATATCATTGGCCACAGCTCCACCCATTGACACAAACTGCGTTCCTGGAGTTACTGGTAAAAACCATCCTCTTGGAATGATAATTCTTAAAATTTCATCTAATGTCACACCACTTTCAATTTTTAAAATACCTTTTGTCTCATCGAAAAAAAGAAAGTGATCCCACCTTTTAGTGGGTAAACATTGACCCCGATTATTTAGACCAACATCGCCATAACTTCTCCCTGCTCCATAGCACCAAAAAGGATTTTCTAAACTTTTTAAATCATTTTGTAATTCAAAAGGAAATGAAGAATGATAGGAAAAATCATCTACATGAAA
>CAZFSQ010000313.1:0-3486 GCA_964521975.1 uncultured Oligoflexales bacterium
ATCCCCAAGCCACGGTGGTTAATAACCCAGTTTGTGAGAGAAAAACTTTTTCCCCGATATTTAAGAGTAAAAAAGCTCCTGTCCCGTAAGTGCATTTTGCCTCTCCAGGTTCAAAACATGTTTGTCCAAATAAAGCAGCTTGTTGGTCACCGAGAACGCCAGTAATGGGAATATCATCGGGAATAAACGAATGGCCTTTGGTCTTTCCGAAGGAAGCAGCGGAGTCTAAAATTTGTGGCAAGGAATTTTCACTCGTAAGGCCAAAACATTGGATGAGTTCTGGATTATAATTTCCTGTGTGGAGATCATAAAAAAGTGTGCGTGAAGCGTTGCTACTTTCTGTAACATGGGACACTCCGCCAGTTAATCTTGCGATGAGATAAGAATCAATCGTTCCGATGACAGCCTCTCCTGAAGAGATAAGTTTTTTTGCTTCAGGATTATTTTCCGTGAGCCATAAAACTTTACTGCCGGAAAAATAGGGGTCAAGAAACAGTCCCGTTTTTTCTCTTACCCATTTTTCGTCACCATTTTTTTTAAGTCGAGAACAAATATCTTGCGATCTTTTACATTGCCAGACAATGGCTGGAATTTTAGAGTAGGGAAGACCTGTTTTGCGATTAAACACACAAAGAGTTTCTCTTTGATTGGTGATCCCGATGCCTAAAAAATTATTCCATGAAATGTTTTTATCGAGAGATTTTGCTTTTTCAAAGGCTTTAGAAACACAACCAACAATAGAACCCCAAATTTCATCAAGCTGGTGTTCTACCCAACCGGGTTTTGGAAAATGTTGCGGATATTCTTCATTAACTTTCGCCAGCACAGACCACTTTTTGTTTTTATCAAAGTGGATGATAAGAGCGGTGCTTCCGGTTGTGCCATTGTCGATGGCTAGGATGTAATTTTTATTTGATGAACCCAACATGGGAATTATTGAAGCATAAAGTGTAGGGTCAGTCATCATAATAAATCAGCAGAAAGTACGGGTGGTTTTTAGATAAAAAACACCCCGCCTTGAGAAAGTTAATATTTTTTGATAAAATAGAACGAGAAAGTTTATTTTTTTTAAAACTTTCTCCGGGGGAGTCTTATGCTTATTCAACGCGAAATTATGTCTTACATCCGAAGTATTTTAGAAAGAAAACCTGTTGGGATTATTCTCTCTGGTATTGTTGGCTGTGGCAAGACAACACTTATTGAACAGATTTTATCCAAACTTTCCGATCAAGATTCTGTGTTTCGATTTACGGGAGATGATACTTATTTTAGATCACAGCTTCATTTAAATAGTCGACATATTACAGATACGATTCGATCTAAAACGCAAAAGCGTCCTTTCATATTTGTAGACGAAGTTCAAAAATCGGAAGATATTTTTGATGCGATTAAAATCGCCTTTGATGAACTTGGGGCTACTTTTATTATTTCGGGTTCTAACCCTGATTTTCTTGATACGGTGGCTCGAAAAAGATTGCAAAGAAGAGCACATGCAATAACCCTTTATCCCTTTTCATTACCTGAGATTTTATCGCATTTAGGACTTATTGATATTGAAGAATCTAGCAATGAGCTAAAAAGAATTTTATTTGAAAAAAAAACTTGTGAGGTAAAAAATCTACAATTAACTTTGTCTAAAAAAATAGAAAGCGTTTATGAAAAATATTTGTGTATAGGTGGCCTGCCGCTCGCCTGGTTAGCTAAAAATGAAAAAGAAGCGATGCAGCAAATTCAATTAACCATTGAACGGGGGTTTGATCCGCTTCTGAAGGATACAAATAATATATCCGATGTAATAAAAATTTATCTAGCGGAGAATCATTCTCGTGAATTTACCTATCAAGGGTTATTTCAAAAAATTGCCCTCCGCAGTCGCGATACAGTTAATGGTGTGATCAATGAACTCATTCATCATGGGTATCTTTTGTCAAAGAAGCCATTGTTTGTAGATGAAAATAGGAAGTCCTATTTGATTAATTATTCTTGGATTGATCCTGGGATTATTAGCTATTTAAATTCTTTTCCTCAGTCTGATTCTGAAAAAGGATTTCGCGTTGAAGGAATTATTCAAACACGACTCATGCACCATCTTGAGCAAGAGCCAACAACAAATGAGCTAGGTTACTATAAACCATATGTAGTTGATGTGAATAACAAGACAAAATTTCTTCCCGGAGAAATTGATTTTCTTCTCAAAATTTATCGTAGAATTATTCCAATGGAAGTAAAATTAACCTCAGAAATAAAAAACATTGATACGAATTTATTAACGCGATTTATTGGAAGATACAAAACACCGTTTGGGATAATTTTTTATGGCGGCGTTCCTTTTGCTGATAAACATAAAAAAATTATCTATTGGCCGTGGTGGTTGGTTTGAAACGCTGGTTTCGACGATTTCTCTTTTAATTATGATAAAATTAATTAGGTTTATTTAAATGTCAAAGTATAAACGGAATAGGTGTGAGGTATATGAGGTTTAGTGATTATGTAAAATTAAGCAGTATAGTCTTTTTATTATTGATTACCCAAAATAGTAATGGTCTAAGTGGGAGGAGATGCGGTGAACTAAGATGGTTACTTAATACCTCTCGTATACCAATTGTAGGAAGTAAACAAGAAGTCGTTGATCTTTTAAAAAACCCTGAAAAATATTCGAGAGAGGACTTCTACCGAATTATTTCTGAAGCTTACGATCTAACCAAGTTCGTTAATCTTTCTTCGTATGAGTTTAATCAAAACGGTTTAGGAAAATTGTTTACACGATTTTCTGATAACTTCAAAGTTCTTCTTCTTGATCCTGGAATAAATAGTCACGCCCAGGAGCTTATTGATTTTGTTGAAAATGAAAAGACAATATGGGGCGATCCTTGGCAGTTACGCCAAGCTTTTTCATTACACTTAGGTAAAAAGACGGTTTACCGTGGGTTAATATTAAATCTCGCTGCGAAGAATGCAATCGTTGAGAGAGGCATGAGTTGTCCAACCTTTTGTAAAAAACTATACAATGAAGAATCACAACCTTTAGAGTCTTATCTTTTGGGTTCAATCAATGAGGAGATTGGGCAACGAGTTCAAAATAATGGTGGCGGAATTTTACTTTCTGTAACAGATCACCCTGAGATCGCTATAGCGGTTGCAAAGGAAAGATCTTCATGGAATAAACCTGTATCAGTATATCTTTTTACTCTAGAAATTCCCAAACTAGACTTGATAACGAATGATCATTTGTTATTTATGTTCTATGGTATTCGCAATGTGAGAGTAACTGTTGACGGGCAGGATTTCACATTTAATGAGGGCGTTGAGAGATTTATTAAGTTTCGCATTCGAGCTGAGGAAATTAAAAATGTTCGTCTTATTCCAGAAAATGTAAAAGCATCATATCAACAAGAAAGATTCGACTAATTTAGAAGTTTTTCTATAAATCGTACAACCGCAATGCTAACATTTTTTGTCTTTGATGATCGACCATAGGCATGGGAT
>CAZFSQ010000314.1:0-3485 GCA_964521975.1 uncultured Oligoflexales bacterium
TGGATGAAAGAGATTATAGAGGTAAAGATCTAAGTCAGATTTTACTCAAGGTCACTTCCCGATTTCATAGCTTTCATTATTTCCTGGTCCATTTTTTCACGTAATAATTTTTTTGCTTCAGCTAATTTTTTCTTAGCTTCTTTTTTTTCAATTTTTCGCTGAGCTTTCGCTTTTTCGTAAGCCGCTTTCCTTTTAAGTTTCAAAAGTAATTGAGTGGGAAGGATCTCTTCATTCACTTCTTTAGTTAGCTCTTCTGACATAAAAAATTCTCCTGATAAATTTTTTGATATTCTTCTAAACATTGTGGATTTGCAATCGCTTCAACGTTATTGATTTTTTCATTGGCGAAAATTTTTTGCAACGTCGATTCAACTTTTTTGCCACTACGAGTGTAGGGGATGTCATCAACTTTGAAAATATATTTGGGGACATGACGTGGTGAAAGTTTTTGGCGGATGGTTTGTTTTATCATTTGTATCAAGTTGGAAAAGATCCCCAGGCACTCCTCGCTTCGCGAGTCGTTGGGGATGACAGGGGTTGTGATCATCCCTTTGTGCTCGTTGGGGATGACAGGGGTTGTGATCATCCCTTTGTGCTCGTTTGGGATGACAGAGGTTAATACTTGCTTAACTTTAATAAAAAGTAAAATGACATCGTCGTCATGTTCATGCATTGAAACAGCAATCGTATCCTCAATCCCAGGAATTAATTCCAAAGCTCGATAAATCTCACTTGTGCCAATACGAATTCCACCAGGATTGAGAGTTGCATCCGATCGACCATAGACTATTATGCCACCTCGATCGGTGATTTCGATAAAATCGCCATGACGCCAAACATTTTTTCGCGGGGCATAAAAATTAAAATAAGCATCGTCATATTTTTTGCCATCAGGGTCATTCCAAAAATAAATTGGCATGGAGGGAAATGGACCCGTGGCGACTAATTCGCCCTTTTGATTTTTAACAGGGGTTTCATTTTCATCCCACGCTTCCACAGGCATTCCAAGTCCAAGGCATTGAATCTCACCTGAGTAAACAGGAGCATTGGGTTGGCCTAACATAAAACAAGAAACAATATCAGTTCCACCAGAGATAGAAGCAAGGTGTACATCTTTTTTGATAAAATTGTACACCCAGTCATAATGTTCGGGGAGTAAGGGAGAACCTGTAGATAAGATCGTTTGTAATGAATTGAAATGATATTTTTCATTCGGCTGTAACCCTGATTTCATACAAGATGAAATATATTTTGGACTCGTGCCCACTTTTTCAACATGATATTCGTCCATCATTTTCCAAAAAAATAAGGGGTCATCTTTTTGAGCGGGGGAACCATCAAACAAAAAAAGTTTCCCGCCGATTCCTAGAGCAGAAACCATCCAATTCCACATCATCCATCCACAAGTTGTGTAAAAACATAATTGATCATTTTTTTGGAGATTACTGTGCAGTGATAATTCTTTAAAGTGCTGTAAAAGTGTTCCACCTGCTCCATGAATAATACACTTAGGTTTTCCTGTGGTTCCAGATGAATATAAAATGTAAACAGGATGATCGAAGGGGGTGGGGGTGAATTCTAAACTTGCTTCGGGATTTTCTGAGGGTGACAGTTCATCAATATCAATCCATTCTTTGACGGAGGGTAAAAGTTTTTTACACTCTGAAATAGTTTGTTCGATATTACATTCTTTTTGATGATAAAAATATCTTTTCACGTAAAAAATTACTGTGGGTTCAATTTGACTAAAGCGATCAATGATGCCTTGCGTACCGAAATCAGGTGAGCAAGATGACCAGATAGCTCCGAGAGAAGTTGTGGCTAGCATCGCCATGATCGCTTCGGGTATGTTAGGTAAAACGCCAGCGACGCGATCATTTATTTTTACATGACTTGATTTTAATATTTTTTGATAGGCATTAATTCCTTTTACAAAATCTTCAGCCGTGATTTTTTTAACAGGACGGCCTTCGGCATAGCTTAGGATAATGATTTCTTGTGAGGGTGGTGGGATAAGATGTTCAGCAAAATTAATTTTTCCACCCGTAAACCATTTTGAATTTTTAAAATTTTGATGATCGCGGATGAGAACTTGTTCATACGGTGAATGCCACTTGATTCCCATCCATTCAGAAAAGTGTTGCCAGAAAATTTCTGGATGTTGGATGGTGAATTGATAAAGCTCATCATAGCTGTGAAATTTTTTTTTATTTTTTTCTTCCAACCATTGCGTAAATAAAGTCATGTTTGACTTTGCAATTGATTGCGGTGAGGGTGTCCAAGTGGGGAGTTGAGGAAGTATTTTACTTTTCATCTTAGCTTTAGTTTAATGGTAATAATTACGTTATGTCATCAAAAAACAACAAACACGATCCAACATCCCCTCTCGTTTGGGTCGATATGGAAATGACTGGTCTTAACCCCTTGCGAGATCATGTTCTCGAAATAGCGACGCTGATTACCGATAACGACTTAAATATCCTTGCTGAAGGGCCAGAATTTGTGGTTCATCAATCGCAAGAATTATTTAATTTGATGGATGATTGGAATAAAGAACACCATACCAAATCTGGGTTATGGAAAAAAGTTATCGAATCAAATATCTCATTAAAAGATGCAGAAAGTTTGACACTAGATTTTATTAAGAAATATTGCCGAGAAAGAAAGAGCCCCCTGTGTGGTAATAGTATTTGGCAGGATCGTCGATTTTTATGTCATCATATGCCGATTTTAGAAAGTTATTTGCATTACAGGTGTATTGATGTTTCTACGCTGAAAGAGCTGACCTTGCGATGGTATCCCAAGGATAAACCCAATCAGGAAAAAAAATCAGCTCATCGAGCAATGGATGATATTCGCGAGAGCATTGAAGAATTAAAATACTATCGCAAACATTTTCTGAAAGTTTGATCTTGATGGAAATAATTCAACTCAAAAATGTTTCTAAAAAATTTGATTTGGGTGGCAATGAAGTTATTGCCTTGGATCAGGTGAGTCTATTTTTACCGCAAGGTGAAATTGTTGCTCTGATGGGGCCATCTGGCTCAGGGAAATCGACGATATTAAATTTGGTGGGTGCTTTAGATTTTGCTTCCGAAGGAGAGGTTGTTGTTCTTGGAGAATATGTTCAAAAATTATCTCTTGAAGCAGCGGCAGAGTTTAGAAATCGACAAATTGGTTTTATTTTTCAAAATTTTAATTTGATTCCCGTTCTCACCACCATTGAGAATGTTTTATTACCCGCTCAATTATCTCGGCAAGAGCAGGATGATATAAAACTTGAAGAGCGGGCTAAATATTTATTGCAAAAAGTTGGTCTTGAAAAGCAAGTTTATCAGAGTGTGAACCGCTTATCAGGCGGGCAGATGCAGCGTGTGGCTGTTGCACGTTCACTCATGAATAATCCAAAATTGATTCTAGCCGATGAACCCACAGCGAATTTGGATCATGCAACATCAGAGAAAGTTCTCGATGTCTTTCGAGAG
>CAZFSQ010000315.1:0-3471 GCA_964521975.1 uncultured Oligoflexales bacterium
AATATCGCTAGCAATAATTTTAACTTTCCACCGCAAAAGTTCTGGAAAATATTCTTTAATAAGTAAAGCCATACTGTAGGGTTCTTGACCTGTGGAACAAGCACAGCACCATATGTTGAGTGATTTTTCATTTTGAAGAACGTTTATAAAATCAGGAAAGATAACTTCACGAAGTGTTTCAAAGGGAAGTCCATCGCGAAAGAACATGGTTTCATTGGTGAGTAGGGCTTCAATAACATCAACATGGTTGGAGCCAAATTTATCCTGTTTAAGATGGGTGACTAATTCAGCGATAGACTGAAATTGGTTACGATGAATAAATGACGTTAATCGTGATTCAATGAGATATTCTTTATTATTGTCAAGATGAATTCCTGTATGTTCTTTAAGCATATTGCGTATGAATTCAAAATCCTTATTATCAATCACCATAAAAATTCCTTTTTAAGAAACTTGATTTATTTTAGGAGATAAATTTTGCGAGCATATTTCCGAGATTTCTTTTGCGATATCGTTGGGGGTTAATATGCGTGTGGATAATCCCCCTTTGACAATACTTCCAGGCATACTCCAAACGACGGAACTTTCTTCATCTTGGACAATAATTTCTCCGCGATTTGCGAGGATGTTTTTTGCTCCTTCGGTCCCGTCTTTTCCCATACCCGTTAGGACAATCCCCAAAGCACTCGATCCATAGATATTGGTGGCTGTGCGAAATATATAATCCACCGCAGGACGGCATGAGTTTTCGGGAGGGTCTTGCGTAAGAATAATTTTAATTTCATTTGTAGGAGTTTTTTTTAGCCCCATATGAAATCCACCAGGGGCAATTAAAATTTTATCCTGAGTTAATGTTTCAAGATGTTGGGCTTCTCTGACAGGAATTTTTGCAATGCTGGATAATCTCTCGGCAAGTAATCTAGTAAAAAGAGGAGGCATGTGTTGGACAATTAGAATGGGAACCGTGGGTGAATAAATTATTTTTTGAAAAATTTCACATAATATATTCGGTCCACCTGTTGAGGCTCCAATTAAAATAATTTTTTTAGGAGAGTTTTTTCGTGCTTCAAAATTGGGTGGAACTATTTTTGATTTTTCCGAATGCGATAATGGAGGAACAAGATGCATCTTTCGTCGTGAAGTCAGAGCTTTTATTTTATGAATCAATTGTTCTTTGACTTCTTGAATCGTTATGATTTCCTCTCCCACCTGGCTTGGTTTAGTAACATAATCATTTGCACCTAATGATAAAGCGTCAAGTGTGGTGACGGCTCCTTTTTGGGTCAAGGTGCTAAACATGATGACAGGCAATCGCGGTTCTATTTGTCGAATATTTTTTAATGTCTCCAAGCCGTCCATTCCTGGCATTTCAATATCTAAGATAATAATATTAGGGCAAAGTGACGCCATTTTTTGTAAGGCTTCTATACCCTCACATGCTTCACCTATAATTTCCATGTCCGCATTTGCTTTGAACAAATGCTTTAGTTGTTTTCTGATTGTTTCAGAATCATCAACAACAAGAATTTTAATTTTATGATGCATTTTAATTATCAAAAATTAAATTTTAAATGCTGACACGGTTGTTTTTAACTGTGAAGCCATTGTCGCTAAATTAAGAGCGTAGGATTCGGTATCCTTGGCACTCTTAGCACTGGACTGAGCGTTTTGAGCAACATTGGTAATGTTATGGGCAATTTCTTCACTACCTTTTGCGGCTTCGGAAATATTGCGTGCGATTTCATTGGTTGTGGCGGTTTGTTCTTCAACAGCTCCAGCAATGGTTGTCTGATTCAAATTTATTTTATTGATGATATCGGCAATTTCTGAAATCGCGGATACGGTGCTTGATGTGCGAGACTGAATGATTTCAATTCTTTCGGTAATTTCTTCGGTTGATTTTGCAGTTTGCTTGGCCAGTTCCTTTACTTCATTGGCAACGACAGCAAATCCTTTTCCTGCTTCACCGGCACGAGCTGCCTCAATCGTAGCATTTAAAGAAAGTAAATTGGTTTGTTCAGCAATGTCATTAATAGTTTTTATGATTTTGGTATTCTCTTTAATTTTTTTGCCGAGGTCATCAATGATATCAGAAGTTGATGTTGCTTTATGGACAGCACCTTGAGCAATTTTAGATGCTTCGCTTACATTTTTAGCAATTTCTTTAATGCTGCTGGTCATTTCTTCCGATGCGGAAGCCACCATCTGCACGTTCTGACTAACTTGCTCAGAGGCCGCTGAGACGCCACTGATTTGTGTCGAGGTTGTCTCAGAATCATGGCTTAATTTTTGGCTCAAATTTTTGACGCTATCAGCAACTTTTAAAAGTTCCTCTGCGTTGCTAGAAATTTTAGTGATCACTCCTTGCAAACTTTCTACAACACGGTGGATGGCATCGCCTAATTTACCTGGAATTTTTTCTTTGAGAGTAGGATCAAGTAAATTACCCTCGGCCAACAATTCAGCTTGCTTCAATAATGTAGCAACGGAAACTTTGATTTCTGTAAGATATTCTGTTTTATCTTTATGGGTATCGGATTTTATTCCGCTCATACTAAAACCAATCGACTCTAATGTTGATAATAAAAAAGCATCCCCTACAACTTGAATATCCAAATTAAAAACTTTGGCAATCGCACTTTCATATTGATCAAGTGTGGAGGGATTTTTGGTGGCGAATTTTAAATATTTTTTAGCCAATTCCCAATATTCACAATAGGAACCGATATACCACTTGAAAGGTAAATCAATTCTGTCATGGACCATTCCGATATTGAGACGATGCTCAAAATGTTCTGTACCCCAATTGGTTTTTGCACCTTGAAACAAGCTGCGAAAATAATTAGCCTGAGCTTGTTCTACCGCCCCCCTTAATTTTTCAAGTGAGATATTATTTTGTGTTGCAAAATTTTTGAAAAAGCTCAGGGTCGCAGGGAATTCAAATTGCCAATCATAAAATTCTTTGGAAATTTTATCCGCGTACTTTTCTGCCCAAGGAATTAATTTGATCATGTGTTCACGATCTTCTTTTCTAAGTTTAATAAAAGCTAGTCGATGCTCAATGGATGTTGTGGTGATACCAAATTTTTCGCATAAATTTTCTTTTGACTTCATCTTGTTCTCCTTCAAATTTTATTTTTTAATGTTTTGCATATTGCATATAAGTGGCAAATCAAGGGAGATAAGCAGTGCGTGTTCCAATTTGTAAACTCCTGTGATGAGTTCGCGTATCATACCGCGAATAGATGACGGAGGTGGTTCATATCTATCTTCGTGGACATTAATGACATCGCCAACGCGATCGACAATCAAACTCACTAAATTGTGATGATCTTTGACGACGACATTCATGGCACGCGACGTATCTTTTGACGGGTCGTCTATTTGCAAACGTTTTCGCATATTAAGGGCTGGAATTAATGGCACTTAGTTAGCTTTGTATCTGCTGTTACACAACGCTTTTCTTAATTT
>CAZFSQ010000316.1:0-3470 GCA_964521975.1 uncultured Oligoflexales bacterium
TTTATTTATCCCAAAAAGGAATTGATATCGTAACAGGTGGCGGCCCAGGGCTGATGGAAGCTGCTAACAAAGGAGCCAAAGACGGTTGTAATAAAAGTCGTTCGATTGGTTTGCCAATTGAGTTACCCTTTGAATCCGATGCCAACAATCACTTAGATGTTAAAAGACATCACAGAAGATTTTCAACACGACTTGATGAGTTTATGCGAATTTCCCAAGCAGTTATTGTCACCCCTGGGGGAATTGGAACAGTATTAGAACTCGTCTATACATGGCAATTATTACAGGTAGATCATATCGCCAAACGTCCAATTATTTTGTTAGGTAAGAAGATGTGGGAGGGTTTTATTCAATGGTTAAAACAAGAACCCCTATCACATCAACTACTATCTCCTGATGATATTCAAAACTTAACCATTGCTGATAGCATTGATGAAGTCTGGAATATCTTAAAACCTGACTACGAGCGATTTAAACTCAATAACCCTCGATAATTTCTTAACTTAATATTTTTTCCTCTCAATTGACTAAATTAAATTTTAATTTTACCGAAAAATAGCTTAGGACGTTTGCTTCTTGGGGCGTTCAACTTATTTAGAGGAGAAAATGTATATGTCAACCACCATTCATCCAGTCAAAATTCCTGAGTCGCGAGTCAGAGCCGAGAGAGTTGGTGCTGCAATTATCGTAGAATCTAAAACAATTGGTACGGATATACGTTATAAATTAGAAACGGAAAACATTTCTAAATCAGGGATGCTTTTAAGTTGGAAAAGAAACACCAAAATTCCTTTTGGCGTCAATACCATTCTTGAAATGAAAATTGATCCACAAGGCAGTTGGTTCGGTTCTCCAGTAAGCTGTTTAGGCAAAGTAGTACGTTGCCAAAATGAAAGCGAAGAATCTAAGAATAAAGTTTTTGGTATTCGTATTGTTCAAATTAATAATGAAGATATGGCTAAATGGGAGGTCGGCATACAAGATTTCTCATCGGATAGCGGAACAAGTCATATGGTTGTTGAAGATAAAGTGATTGATCCTAAATATAAAAAAATAAGTTAATTTTTGACTTTGTAAGTTAGATAACTTTTGTTAAAAAAGATGGTACTTAACGAAAGGAATCAAAATGAAAAAAGGTCAAATCTCCATTAACACCGAAAATATTCTTCCCATTATTAAAAAATGGCTTTACTCAGAAAAAGAAATTTTCCTAAGAGAGCTTGTCGCCAATGCTTCTGACGCAATTACAAAATTAGAGAAGATTGCCTTATCAGGTGAGGGACCCAAAGAATTACCTACCGCCAAAATCTCAATTACACTCGATGAAAAAAACAAAACACTAACGATTGAAGATACAGGCTTAGGAATGACAGCCGACGAGATTGATCGCTACATCAATCAAGTGGCGTTTAGTGGTGTGCAAGATTTTGTAACTAAGTATCAAGGCAAAGATGATGAAAACCAAATTATCGGGCATTTTGGTTTAGGGTTTTATTCAAGTTTTATGGTCGCCCAAAAAGTTGAGATTGAAACACTATCCTACCAAGAAGGAGCTGAAGCAGCTCATTGGATTTGTGATGGTTCAACGGAGTTTGAAATTTCTCCAAGCGGAAAAAAAGAAATCGGCACCAAAATAACATTACACATGGCTGATGATTCGCAAGAATATTTACAAAAAAATAAAATACAAGAAATTCTTGAAAAATATTGTTCGTTTATTCGTCACCCGATTGAGTTTGATAATAAAGTTGTCAATGACGTAACACCACTTTGGACAAAAAATGCGAGCACTTTGAACGATAAAGATTATCAAGATTTTTATCTAAAGTTATTTCCATTTTCTCAAAACGCAATTTTTTGGATTCATCTGAATGTTGATTATCCTTTTAAATTACGCGGAGTGCTTTATTTTCCAAAGATAACCAGCCAAATGGAGGCTAAAGAAGGTGGGGAGATTAAACTCTACTGCAATCAAGTTTTCGTTGCTGATAATTGTAAAGAAATTATTCCTGATTATTTATTTATGCTAAAAGGTGTGATCGACTGTCCTGATTTGCCTCTCAATGTCTCACGAAGCTATTTACAAACAGATCAAACAGTTAAAAAAATTGCTGAGCATATTACAAAAAAAGTTGCCGATAAACTTTCTGGGTTGTGTAAAACAGAACGATCACAGTTTGAAAACCATTGGGATGATATTCAAGGATTCATCAAATATTCGATGCTGCGTGATGAAAAATTTTATGAGCGAATGCTCGATTTTACTCTTTTCAAAACCACAGATGGAAAATATCGCACGCTGCAAGAATATTTGGATCAAGAAGGTAAATCATTTAATAACAAAATTGTTTATGTTACCGACGAAACGGCTCAAGCATCACTGATCAATATTTACAAAACAAATAAACTTTATCCTATCCTTGCCACCTCAATGATGGATTCGCATTTTATTCCTTATATTGAAATGCGAAGCAGTAAAAAGTTTACCTTTGAAAGATTAGACTCCGATAAAAACGAACATTTATTTGATCAAGGTCTCTCAGGAAATATTGCGAATCCTTCTGACATGAAAACTCTCAATGAAAAAGTTCAAGAAGTTTTTCAAGAACTTTTAGACAATAAAAATATTAAAATTAAAGTACAAAGTTTCAAAGATGCCAAAATTCCTGGAATCGTTCAATTTAATGAAGACACGAAACGACTTCAAGATATGGGTCGCATTCAAGGTGCGGCATTTATGGCTCCGATAACAAGCGAACAAACTCTTGTTTTAAATAATTCCAATTCTATTGTTAAAAAAATTGGTGACGCTGGAAAAAATAATTTACCAATAGAACAATTAAAAATGTTGGTGAACCAAGTGTACGATCTCGCTTATTTTCAAAGCGGCCAAGTCGAACCAGCTCATATGGAAAAATTTATTCAAAGAAGTATTGATATCTTGGAGAACTATTCATTGGCGAATACCGGTGGAAATTCAGGATCGAGAATTATTATTTAGTTCTTAAAATTCGCGACAGTTTTTCCAGTTTCCCTAATTTCATGAAGTATCGGTGAAACTTTATTACGCAGGTAATTGGACCAAGTCGTAACGATAATATCCATATTCAAGCCATTTCTTCCTGCCTCTCCATTTAATTCACATTGTAATTCTTTGACATCAATTTCAGAATTGTCTTTACATACGACGCACACATCCACATCGCTATATTTTTTAGCAAATCCCTTGGCGTGTGATCCGAATAAAATTAATGTTTTTATAGGAACTTTTTTTTCTTTTAAAATTTTTTTAAATTGAGTCAGTGTGGTTTGCAAAATTTTTCGAGACATTTTAGAATGAGTTCTCCATCTTTCAGCCATTTTTGACAAAAATCTTTATCTGCTTTTTTATAAAATATTAAATTTTCATCAGGATATCTTGCTTCCATATTAAATGTACTCATCGTTCTTAACTTATGAATTAAATCTTC
>CAZFSQ010000317.1:0-3455 GCA_964521975.1 uncultured Oligoflexales bacterium
TTGGCCGAACAAATTTTTTCACGCACAAAAAAAATTGGATTCGGCACAGCTATTTTTAATATCGTTGGAGGAAATGGTGGACCGATTACTTCGGCTGACCGTGTGCGATATTTTAGTTATCTAAATTCATTGCGTGATCAACCGCGAATGCTTGAAATAGGTATTGCTAGCGGACGCTTCCCCTATATCAATCGCCCCTTTGGTATTGTTCCTAGAAATGAAATAGAAAATTCTCTATGGGGAATCTATAAGCGATATATTTTTTTAGAGGCACTTGAAATTTTTTTGCGTTTAAATAACGGGGAAACGATTTCAAGCGAAGAACTTTCAAGTTATGATTTTGATGAAAATAATATTCGGCCAGAGGAATTATGGATTGATCTGAAGAAAAAATTTTCTGATTTATCCTATAAAAAAAGATGGAACTTTGAAAAATTAAAACTGGTTCCAGAGTTACCATCGAACAATCCATATTTGAAATTCGTGCTCGGATCCGCTGATCCTCTAGCAAGAGACCTTGCTCTCAAATATTCTGACATGGATATTTTTAATTTATCTTTTACACCACCCGAACAAATTAATGCCATTCACGATGAAATGTTTTACCGCTATCAAGCATCAGGAAAACTTTGGCATCGCAGAAGAATGCCTCGCACGGTTTTGGTTTTTATTGACAATGATGATAAAAAAGCAACGGCTTTAGCTCATCATGCATTTGATGTTTATATGGAAGCCATGAAGGGAACCGTAGCATTACCACCTAAAGAAATTTTACTTAAACGTGCCTTAGTCGGTACACCACAGATGATCCTTGAACAGCTTCATCCTGAGAATGATCACGGCTTTCACCCAGAGGATCGACTCATGCTTTGGTTTGAATTTAACCAAACAGATAACACAGCAATTAAAAATCAGATGAAATTATTTGCTGAGAAAGTGATTCCGTACCTTGGAAATAACAAATAAAGAAAATAAAAGTGGATTTTCTCCATTTCAAGTAGCACAAGAAAATCGAAAAAGAAAAATTCCGAATGTTAAAAAAGTAATCGCAGTAGGTTCAGGAAAAGGTGGCGTCGGAAAATCAACCGTAACATCCTTGCTTGCAGCTTCGGCAAAAAAACAAAATAAGAGTGTAGGAATTTTAGATGCAGATATTTATGGGCCATCCATTCCCATGATGTTTGGAGTAGATGATGACAAAGGATGGGCTGTTAATAAATTTGATAAACTTATTCCTAAAAAATCTTGTGATATTGAAATCGCATCTTTTGGTTTTCTGATGAATGATCATGACCCTGTGATATGGCGGGGACCGATGGTGGTCAAAGCTTTTTTGCAGTTATGTTTTCAAGTCGCATGGTCCGATTTAGATATATTGTTTATTGATCTCCCTCCAGGGACAGGAGACATTCAGTTAAGTCTATCACAGGATGTTCATTTTGATGGAGCCATTATTGTTTCAACCCCGCAAGATGTAGCTCTGCTGGATGCCACCAAAGGAATTAAAATGTTTCAAAAAATGAATGTGCCCGTTTTAGGTATGATTGAAAATATGGCTTACCATGAATGTGCTCAATGCGGTTTTCATGACCCTATTTTTGGATTGATGGGAGTCAAAAATTTAGCGGAACAAGAAAAAGTTCCCTTGTTAGGACGCTTGCCACTTTTATCAAAAATTCGTCAAGCCTGTGATGATGGAATACCCATTCTTTTTCATGAAAAAAATAAAATGACACAGGTTGAAAATGTTTTTGAAAACATTCTCGCAAATATTATTTGAGGCATTTTTTAGATTCAATGGATGTAATCAAAATCAAAGGTGCTTCTGAGCACAACTTAAAAAACATTAGTCTTGAAATTCCTCGCAATAAGATTACGGTGATTACCGGTGTGAGCGGTTCAGGAAAAAGTTCTTTGGCGTTTGACACTATCTTAGCAGAATCACAACGCCGTTTTTTTTATACGCTATCGAATTATTCGAGGCAGTATCTGGATATGGGATCGCGACCCAAAGTGAGTTATATTTCAGGGTTATCACCTTCCATTGCATTATCACAAAATGAGACTCCACCGTCGAGAAAAGCGACGATTGCCACTCTCACTGACATCGGAGAATTGATCGGAGTTTTACTCTCGCGTTTTGGAGATAAGCTCTGCCCCAAACATGGATTAAAAACGGAAGGGACGTCGAAAGATTCTTTATTTAAAAACATTCAAGAAAAATTTTCAGGAAAAACCGTAGGTGTTTTTTCTCCCATCGTCGAAAAGAAAAAAGGTCACTTTCAAGAAGTGTTTACAAAATTAGAAGAAAAAGGCTACTCGCGAGTTTTTATTGATGGAGAATTATTACCTCTCTACCCAACACCCAAACTCGCGAAAGAAGAAAAGCACACTTTAAAACTTGTGATTGATATTTTAAAAATTTCAGAGGCTAATCAAGTGCGTCTGGAAAGAAGTATGGATAATGCTCTGAAGGAAAATAAAGAAGCCTTTGAAATTTGTGAGGTCGATCAAAAATTTCATGTGTTAGAAAAAACGAGAGAAATTTTTTCCATGCAGTCAGGTTGTGAAAAATGTGGGTTTAGTTGGGGAAAAATTGATGCGAGATTTTTTTCATCTAACTCTCTTGGGCAATGTGAAAAGTGTACTGGTTTTGGAGTGGTCGGATTAGATGCCTACGAAGAATCACATGTATTTACTGAAGAAGAAAGTTTTCTTGCAGATGACGTTTTCCCTTGCGATGCTTGTCGCGGCATCGGAATCGCAGAAAAAATAAATTCAATTCGCTTACATGATCAATCTATATTTGATCTATATAGCAAAACTATCTCAGATGTTATTCCTTATTTTTTAGATGTCCGTGAAAAATTCAAAACAAATAAAGCGGTGGATCGTCTGTGTGAGGAAATTATATTTGCTCTTACACAAATTAAAAAAATGGGGCTTGGCTATCTTAACCTTTCGCGAAGAATTAGAACTTTATCGGGAGGGGAATATCAACGAGTCAAACTATCCAATGTTTTATCTGAACAACTACGCGGTATTTTATATGTTCTCGATGAACCATCGCAAGGACTTCATCCAAGCGAAGTTGATAATTTATTTTCCTCTATCTTGGATTTAAAAAAATCAGGCAATACCATTTTAATTGTCGATCACGATGAAGACTTGATGAGAAAATCTGATTTAATTATTGATCTTGGTCCGGGGGGTGGACGTGACGGTGGAAATATCTCGGCTATTTTTGAACCTGCTGAGGCGAAAAAATATGCGGATAAATCTATTACGGCTTATTATTTGTCTAAAAAAAATGAGCCATGCATTCGTGAAAAAAAAACCATCACAACACCATGCATTGAAGTCAATGAAGCCTCGTTAAATAATTTAAAAATTCCTTCTGTAAAAGGTGCTTTGTAAGGTTTTACCGTCGGTACAGGACTAGCATTTTGAGGAAA